>CAYHHK010000036.1:27460-33002 GCA_964356415.1 uncultured Flavobacteriales bacterium | reverse complement strand
TCACTCGGCCAACCGGATACCGTTGCATTGGGTCGCTTGCATTTACCTCCATCAACATCGTGGCTTCCGTTTACTGTTGATATTGCAGACCTGGCTCCCGGAATAGATCCTGATTCGATCGTGATCAGTTTCTGGTCATGCCTCGACAACAATTGTTTCTGCGATGGTATGGGTGACGGCAACTGTCTTTTCTTTTACGTTGATAATATTTCTCTCGAACTTCCTACCGGCATTCTTCCAATTGATGACATGTTTGGAAAGTTCTCCGTCTACCCATCAGTTATTTCTGAAAGTGCTGAGGTACAGGTTCCGAAATCAGATGGAAGCGTTGTTGAGCTTTCGTTATTCAATACTTTAGGAGGATGTGTGAGGAAATTAAGTGCCGCGTCCGGATCAAAAATTAGTTTCAGCCGTGATGGAATTGACCCGGGCATGTACATTTTGAAGGCATCATCTGCAGGTAAAATACTTGGAACGAAAAAGTTAATTATTCAATAGAAGGAATCTTCTTTCGCGGATCACTTGTATGCAAATTGTAATAGGTCACCTTGGCCATCAGTGATTTCTATATGACCTATATTTTTATGGAGCTAATTTTCGGGTTTTCAAACAATATCAGTTGAAAATATTTCACCACATAGGAACATAGAACACATAGCTAAACCAACTCTGATATTCTATGAGAGCTATGTTCCTATGTGGTTCAATTTTTCCAACCAATAAACAAGCAAAGCCACTTCATCACATAGGCAAAAAGTAAGTATAGCTGAACGCTTAAAGAAATCTCGGTGGTTAAATGAATTGGCAGTTTAGGAATGAAGCAAAGGAAAAGCAAAAAGCATATATCGTCCCTCTTTTTATTAAATGTTTTTTGCTTTGTTGTTACTCCGCATGAGGGCTGAAACGGATCCAGCCATCATAAATATCATTCATGTTGTCAAACGTTTCCACCCATTTCACAAAGAGCTTACGAAATTCTTCAATCTCTTCGCGGAGGAGCTTCACGTACGTTTGATCTACCATTTTTTCATAAGACAAAGTGTTTGTCTGAATCGAAAGCTGCTTTGCATGGTACTGAATAAGTACGGCGCTCTCCATTCTCAGTGAATAAAGATCTCCGCCTTCTGCACCTGCAATTTTTGGCGCCAGCATGATGGCGTCTTCCATCATCATTTCTTTTAGTGAAGCAAAAGGATGTTCATCGTCAATCACACTCACAAGCGCTTTTGTGAGCTCGTAGATCTGTTTGGCTTTCAGCATCACAGGCATATTTTGAATTCGGTCGCGCTCTTTGCGTGCTTCAGCCATGTCTTCAGCTGAAGGCTCTTCGAAGTTTTTGAAAAACTCCTCGGCATCAAAATTTTCATCGTCAAATGCTCCCATAAAAAACTATTTTTGAATGGAGTAAATGTATAAGATGGAATGGAAATACAAAAAAATATTTATTAACTACTTTTACATTTTTTAATCACTACCATGAGAATTATTTTTTTTATTTCAATTTATTTTTTATTTGGGACAACATTTTGTTTTGCGAATCAACCAGGAAAGAGTTTTTTATTTCAGATTGATTCTGTTGAAGTAAAAAAATCATTTCAGACACAGTTGTTTGCCGGATTTAATATCGGGCAATTGTCCTGGCGGGATGTAGAATTACATGTGCTCTACAGGTTTCATCTACGACACTCAATAATTGCAGCAGGCGGATATGATTTCAATGGCGTGGATCATGGTTCAAAATATGATCCAGATAATGTAATTAGCGGATATGGCTCAGGTGAAAATACTTTTGAACTCGAGAGATTTTTTTACGGTAAGGGCTGTGCAGGTAGGCTTGTCTATAATTTCAGTTATAGAATTAACGAGCCCTGGACCAATATGATTTCGGTTTCTGTAATTGCAAAATCTCGCTCATATTCTAATTATTCTTTCCTTCCATTGAGTGGCCGCTATGGTGTTTGCGAATCCGGGAATCAAATTATTTACGGAGCCAGCATACTACATAGTGCAATATGGTCGTCAAAATATTTTTCTGTAATATATTACGGCGGATTTGGATTCCGACATAGTGAAAATTCCATTGTGTGGGAAAGGGAATATAACGGTTACGACTTCACGCATGAAAGTAGATTTAATAAAATCATCAATATCCCTTCAATTGACGGTGGAATAATCGTTCTCGTGAAGCTGAGGGGATATTGATTATTTTCTTTTTCATTATTTTTTCGGATTTCGGATTTATTTATTCGAAATTAAAATAACTCTATCTTGCTAAACTTTTCAATGCAAGATCAGGAAATCGACACACTTATCATCGGCTCCGGTGCCGCCGGACTTTCAGCAGCCATCTGCCTTTCGCGCGCAGGACAAAAAGTACTGGTACTTGAGCAGCACTATGTTCCCGGGGGATGGTGTCACAGTTTTTTCCTGAACGGTCAGCGATTCAGTCCCGGTGTGCATTACATAGGCATGATTGAAAAAGGAGAATCAACGGCTGAACTATACGAAGGGCTTGGCATTGCCAACGACCTCACATTTTTCAGGATGAATCCCAAGGGGTATGAGCACGTTCACATTGGCGATAATAAATTTGAAATGCCTGCAGGAAAAGACAACCTGTATGAATCACTTGCCCTCCGGTTTCCACATGAGAAAAGGGGATTGAAGAAATATATTGACATGGTGCATGCTGTCAGTCAGCAATTGCAGTTTATTGTAAAGATGCGCGGCTTCTGGGACAACCTTACAGTTCCGTATCGCACCCGCTACCTAGGCAAGTACGGATTGTTCAGTTTGAAAAAAGTGATTAACTGGTTTGTAAAAGATCCACTGTTGCAGAAAGTACTCAATTCACAATGCGGAGATCATGGTTTGCCTCCCGCAATGGCCAGCTTTCCTTTACACTGTGCAGTCATGGACCACTATTTCAATGGAGGATATTACCCTATGGGCGGAGGTGCCGGCATCGTAAAGGCAATGACAAAGGCGATTACACGAAATGGTGGAGAGGTACGCGTAAAACAAAAAGTAAAACGTATTCTGCTTGAACAATCAGGAAAAAACAAACGCGCAGTCGGTGTGGAACTTGAAAGCGGGGAGGTAATCAAAGCCAAACGGATCATTTCAAATGCCGATCCGAATAAAACTTTCCTCGGCATGGTGGGCGAAGAAAACCTGAGTGAAAAACTCCGCAAGCGAATTTCTAAAACGCGCTACTCTGTTACCTCATTGCTTTTCTTTCTTACCGTTGACCTGGATGTACGTGCAGCGGGAATGGATTCCGGAAATATCTGGATGCTGAAAGACCTTGACGTAGATGAAATTTACAAGAAGATGACTGCTGCCGATATTTTATCTGACGATGAATTTCCCGGATTGTTTATCAGCTGCCCGACTTTAAAAGATCCCCCAAGCTTTAACGGCCGGTACCACAACATTGAAGTAGTAACGTTTATTGATTATGCCGTTTTCAAAAAATTCAGCGGTGAAGGCGGAAACCAGACTCCCGAATACCTCGCCATGAAAAAACGCATCAGCGAAAAAATGCTGAACAGTCTGGAAAAAATTATTCCCGGCATTCGCAGCAAGGTTGTTCAGATGGAACTCGGAACACCAATTACCAATGAATACTATATCAACTCCACCGGAGGCAATGCATATGGAACTGAAAAGTCATTCAACCAAAGCGGGCCGTTTTCATTTCCTGCAAAATCAGAAATAGAAAATCTATATCTCTGCGGAGCCAGTATACTTGCACATGGCGTTGCAGGCGCTGCCAACTCAGGCGTAAAAACGGCAGCCACTATTTTGAAATGCCATGCATCTGATTTGCTCAAGCCCGATCCCACACAAAACATAACCATCTTCGATGCGGAAGACAGTAGCACGTGGAGTGAGCATATCAGGCAGAAGATAAAAGATAAGAAGGCGAGGTTTAAGGATGTGGGTGCTTAAATTTTAGTAGTTATTGCCATTGCCATTATTTTAGTCATTGCAATTTTTTGTAGTCATTATAAGGCACGAAGCCTGCCCGAATGAACTCGTTCAGGTGGGCAATCCCCCGACTAAATCACGGATTTTAATTATTTGAGTACCTCAACTTTCTTTTTTTACATCCTCCCACAAATCCCCCCATCCCGGATTCATCCCTTCAATCAATTCAACCTTACTTTTTCTACTCCCTCCCTTGATTCGTTTTTCTTCAGCAATTGCAGAAGCGATGTAAGGAAACCCACTGTAATAAACCAACTTTGTGCAATGGTATCTGGAAGTAAAACTACCTTTAGGAATACCATTGATGTGCTGTTGGATCCTTGCAGTTAAATTGCTTGTAACGCCGGTATATAAAACTGTATGGTGCTTATTGGTCATGATGTAGACAAAGCCTCCTTTGGTTTTGAGCATAAGGCGAAAGTATACGCGACTTGCAACAAATACATCGGAATAAAACTGGATTATTTTTTATAATATTTTGGGAGATTGCTTCGTTTTTCGCAATGACTACATCTGTTGGATGGATTGCTTCCTGCTTCGTACCTCGCAGTCGCAATGAATACTCCAAAGGAGACAAAACAAAAAATGCTGCTCCATTTCTGAAGCAGCATTTGCCTTTTAATTATATATCACTAAAAACTAAAGATCAACTTCCACAAGCCTCACATGCCTCCGGGTTGTCCAGCGAGCAGGCCATCTGTGCATACGCTTCTTCTGCACTAACGCTTACCGCTACGGCTGTTGGGCTGCCGCTGCGGCTGTTTCCCGCTTCGGGGGTTAGGGGGCCGGCCGCTTCCTCCGCAACCTCAACCGGTTTTTTCATAAAGCTATGGTCAACGGTAAACTTGATGGCATCTGCCGCACTCTTGCTGCGCAGGTAATACATGCCGGTTTTCAAACCTTTCTTCCAGGCATAGAAATGCATGCTGGTGAGCTTGGCGAAATTCGGGTTGTCGATGAACATGTTCAGGCTCTGGCTCTGGCAGATAAATGCACCGCGGTCGGCAGCCATGTCAATTAAATTGCGCTGCTTGATTTCCCAAACGGTTTTGTAGATCTCTTTCAGCTCCTGCGGGATTTCATCAATGCCCTGTACTGAACCGTTGGCAGCAATGATCTGGTTCTTCATGTTGTCATTCCACATTCCCAATTTCACCAGATCCTTCAGCAAATGCTTATTCACGATCGGGAATTCTCCGCTGAGAACCCTGCGTGTATAAATGTTGCTTGTGTATGGTTCGAAACATTCGTTGTTGCCAAGGATCTGCGATGTGCTTGCAGTTGGCATCGGAGCCAGCAGCAGCGAGTTGCGTGCACCGAATTTCTTCACTTCTTCGCGGAGGACATCCCACTCCCAGCGTGAACTTGGTGTAACACCCCACATGTCGAACTGGAAAATGCCCTGAGATAACGGAGAGCCTTCGTAAGTCTCATAAGCTCCGTCAACTTTTGCAAGATCTTTTGATGCAGTCATCGCTGCATAATAAATTGTCTCGTGAATTTCCTTGTTCAACTGTTTCGCTTCATCGCTTTCAAACGGATAACGCAT
>CAYHHK010000036.1:26063-27360 GCA_964356415.1 uncultured Flavobacteriales bacterium | reverse complement strand
CTCTTTTCGTTGCATGCATCTTTGTAGAGCATGTATGGAGTACCTGTTTCAATCTGTGATTCAAGGATGGCAAACCAGAGCTCCTGTGCCTTGATGGTTTTGCGAGCCTTGCCTTCCTGCTCATAACGAGTATAGAGGGCTTCAAATTCTTTTCCATAGCAATCGCCAAGTCCGGGTGCTTCATTCGGGCAGAAGAGTGACCACTCTCCATCTTCTTCTACGCGTTTCATGAATAGATCTGAGATCCACAGTGCATAGAATAAGTCACGGGCGCGGTTTTCTTCCTTACCATGATTCTTTTTCAGATCGAGGAAGTCAAAAACATCTGCATGCCATGGCTCAAGATAAATGGCGAATGAACCTTTGCGTTTGCCTCCGCCCTGGTCAACATATCGTGCTGTATCGTTAAAGACACGAAGCATTGGTACAATGCCGTTCGATGTACCGTTCGTGCCACGGATGTAAGAACCGGTAGCACGGATGTTATGCATGCTCAAGCCGATGCCACCTGCGCTTTGTGAGATCTTTGCGCAATTCTTCAGTGTGTTGTAGATGCCGTCAATGCTGTCATCTTCCATCATCAACAGGAAGCATGACGAAAGTTGTGGTTTCGGAGTACCGGCATTGAACAATGTTGGTGTTGCATGGGTGAACCAGCGTTCACTCATCAGGTTATAAGTCTCAACGGCTGCTTCCACGTCACTCTTGTGAATTCCGATGGCCACGCGCATGAGCATGTGTTGTGGGCGCTCAGCAACCTGTCCGTTAAGCTTTAACAGGTATGATTTCTCCAGTGTCTTGAATCCGAAATAATCATAACCGAAATCGCGGTCGTAGATGATGGATGAATCAAATAGTTCGCGGTTTTCCCAGATGATATGGAATACGTCATCAGCGAGCAATGGTGCTTTTTTACCTGTTTTCGGATCAATGTAATTATAGAGGTCCCTCATTGTTTCGCTGAAGGACTTCTTGGTATTCTTGTGGAGGTTGCTCACAGCTATGCGCGATGCAAGCAAGGCATAATCAGGATGGCGTGTCGTCAGCGATGCAGCGATCTCAGCTGCGAGGTTGTCGAGCACGGATGAAGTTACGCCGTCATAAATACCTTCAATGGTTTTTTGTGCCACAATGAATGTGTCCACGTGCTCGCTTAATCCATAGGCAAGTTTTTGAATCCGCGCAGTGACCTTGTCGAATTTCACCGGCTCTTTTCTGCCATCGCGTTTAGTAACGTACATGTTTTTAAAAGTATTAAGTGGTTAGTATTAAGTATTAAGACCCAAAGCCCGATGAC
>CAYHHK010000036.1:24111-25963 GCA_964356415.1 uncultured Flavobacteriales bacterium | reverse complement strand
TACTTCATACTCTATACTTTCTTTAGAAATCTTCGTCCATTTTAAAGACGTTCTCCTCCTTCGATTGTCCAACGCCTTGTTTTTTGTATTCACTTACTCTCTTTTCAAAGAAGTTCGTTTTTCCCTGAAGAGAAATCAGTTCCATGAAGTCAAACGGATTAGCTGAATTGTAATGTTTAGGAAGCCCCAAAGAGCCCAGCAAGCGGTCGGCAACAAATTCGATGTACTGGCACATCATTTTCGAATTCATCCCGATCAATGAGACTGGTAATGAGGAAGTAACAAATTCATGCTCATAAGTTACTGCATCAGTAATAATGGCAAGAACTTCTTCAGGGTTTAATTTCGTTTCAAGCATGCTGTATAACAAGCATGCAAAGTCGCAATGCATACCTTCATCACGGGAGATGAATTCATTTGAAGTGCTGAGTCCGGGCATCAGTCCGCGTTTCTTAAGCCAGAAGATTGAGCAGAAGCTCCCGCTGAAGAAAATCCCTTCAACTGCTGCAAAAGCGATCAGTCGCTCGGCAAAAGATCCGTTCTGAATCCAGCGCAATGCCCATTCTGCTTTCTTCTTTACGCATGGAACCGTTTCGATGGCATTGAAAAGGTATTTCTTCTCTGCGCTGTCTTTAATATAAGTATCGATCAGCAGGGAGTACATTTCAGAGTGGATGTTTTCCATCATGATCTGGAATCCGTAAAAACAACGGGCTTCCGGAATCTGAACCTCACTCATGAAATTTACTGCCAGGTTTTCATTTACGATGCCATCACTTGCTGCAAAGAATGCCAGGATGTGTTTTACAAAATGCTTTTCATCGGCACTCAGTCGCTCCCAGTCTTTCATATCGGCGTGCAGATCCACTTCTTCTGCTGTCCAGAAACTGGCCTCATGGCGCTTGTACATTTCCCAGACTTTAGGATACTTAATAGGTAATAGAACGAACCGTTCTTTGTTTTCTTCTAATAATACTTCAGCCATGTTTTTCGTTTTTTAAGTTGTGTTTGATCTTTTATACTAAGTATGTTTTTTTAAAATTTAGGGGAGACAATTCCCTGCTCCCGTATTCGAAAGTTTTTTAAACCTTACCCTGCGCGAGAAATCTTTTTCCCTTTACCGTTTATGAAATTTTCGGGATGAACTCTTCCCGATTGATGAGGTCAAATATTCATTTCTAAAATTCGCTATGCAAGAATTATCTGAAATTTTTTCCAACAATTGTAAACCGACATGTGTTGACAAATAGAAATGAACCATAAAACCCTTACAAGACAAGGCCTTTGGCGCTTATGAACAAAATGTGTTCAAAAGTTCGTTTGCAAAATTTGATTGGTTTACGTAGGAAGGGATGCTAAAGGTGGCTGTGAAAAATATTTTGGTTTGAAAATCAGGCTATGACGTCACGGAGACAAAATGTTGAAAAGAATTTGGGCTATATTCCGTGAAAATTACAATCAGGGTATGTTCAAGAAAATGAGGTGGTTGGCTGACTTGTCTTTGTTACTTTCACCGGATAAAGAATATCCCCTATAACATGAAAAAGATCATTCTGGCCCTCATTGTTTTCCTTTTTGCTACCTCTTTTCTTGTCACAGCACAGATGGTAAGCGAAACTGTTGACTTCGACACCTATTCAAGTGCCTCAGACAATGACTTTCAAAACCGTTTTGACAATGGACCCGGGTTGAACCAGCTTCAGACCAACGGTATCACGGGAGGATGTCTGGAGACGCCACATACAGAAAACTGGGGAAATGACAATGCCGTTTACTGCACACACTTTAAGGGCCAGATTGGGGTTTCCTACATCACCGGCATTTGTTTTAAATATGATACTACACAGTTGAA
>CAYHHK010000036.1:16205-24011 GCA_964356415.1 uncultured Flavobacteriales bacterium | reverse complement strand
TTAAAAGATTCCATTGAGGCATGGTAAGCAGGTTGCGGTAACTGTAATAGATCGCTTCGTTATTTTCCAGGACTTGATACATTGATTTATGAATGATGTCCCGGGTCAATTGCTTTTCACCTGCTTCAAAAAGCTTATTGCACAATGCCTGGACGTAATATGTATGGGTGCGTGTCCAGCCAAGAATGTATTCAATCTCCTCGTTAGTAATTTTTATTTTGCCTTTGGCAAATTGTTTTTTGATAAACGGCATGTACGCCTCGGGGCTTATTTTTTTTAATGTCATCCAATCCGTGCTTTGATAAAACGGACGGCTTGAATCCATAAACATTTTTATCATCATATGCTTGTGACTTCCCGAAAAAATAAAACACACATTATTCATAAACTGGATAAATCCCCGCAGATGCGCCTCCACGTTTTTTTCGGGGTATTCAAGGATTTGCTGAAACTCATCAAGCGCTATGATTACTGTTTGTTTTTTGCCTTGCTCCTTCAGGTACTTGAAAATTTTTTCGAGTGAAAGCATGGCATCTCCGGGGTGCGCCAGCGTAAGTGTTACATTGGGTTCTCCGGTAAGGGAATCATACGATAACATGGGGCGAAAAGAAGCCAGTACGTCCATAATTTTTTTCATCATTAATGCGGGCTTTGAATCTAATTTTCCAATGATTGCTTTGGCAAGTTCATTCACAAGATCCTGAAGGTTTTGTGTATGCATGATGTCCACATACAAACAGGTTGCTTTCTTTGATTTGGAAAGCTGGTGAAACGCATGTTTGATCAAGCCGGTTTTCCCGATTTTGCGTTGTGCAATAAGTGTAGTGTTTACTCCCGAACGGAAACTCGTGAGCAGGCGTTTTGTCTCGTCTTCTCTGTCACAAAACAGTTCTGGAGACACATAGGCGGAGAGAGGGAATGGGTTTGATGGTTCCATGGGGCTCTATTATTACGTAAATTACGTAACGGGATTTACGTAACGCAAATTACGTAATTTGTTTTCAACCCGGCAACTTAAAATTATGAAAGGATGCGAAAAACAGTATCACAATGAACCTGAATGCTAAGATTCCTCTCCCGCGCACCCTGACCCTTAAAGGGAAATCCGCGCGCTGTGCTCTACTAACTTAATACTTTGTACAGTATACTTGGTGCTTTTCTCACACAAACATCTGCAAGTCATACAGCTTCCTGTATTCCCCGTTTTTGGAAAGCAGTTCGTTGTGCTTTCCGCGCTCAATAATTTCACCTTTCTTCAGCACAATGATTTCATCAGCATGTTGTATAGTGGAAAGGCGATGGGCGATTACAAGCGCAGTCCTGTTTTCCATCAGGCGCGTAATTGCATCCTGAACCAGTCGTTCACTCTCAGTATCAAGAGCCGAAGTAGCTTCATCAAGAATGAGTATTGGAGGGTTCTTTAAAACTGCCCTTGCAATGCTGAGCCGCTGGCGTTGTCCACCACTCATTTTTCCACCGCGGTCACCAATATTGGTCTGGTAACCATCAGGCATCTGAATAATGAATTCATGTGCATTGGCAATCTTCGCCGCACTGATCACATCTGCTTCCGTGGCATTTTCCATCCCGAAAGCAATGTTGTTGAACACAGTGTCATTGAACAAGATGCTTTCCTGCGTGACGATACCCATCATTTTTCGCAGATCATTAAGGCGGTAATCCTTGATGTTTTCTCCGTCAAGTAATATTTCTCCAATTTCAAGATCGTAAAAACGGGGCAACAAATCTGCAATCGTAGTTTTTCCTGATCCGCTTTGCCCAACCAATGCAATCGTCTTTCCTTTTTCAATTTTCAGGTTAAAATCCTTCAGCACCCATCCCAGATCACCTTTGATGTAAGCAAAGGAAACATTCCTGTATTCAACGGAATGGTTGAAATCTATCAGGTGGATTGGGGATTCATTGTCACGGATCGAAATTTCGGCATCCAGGATTTTATTGATGCGTTCAGCAGATGCCAGGCCTTTCTGCACGTTGTAATAAGCATCGGTAAATGTTTTGGCAGGAGGAATGAGCTGGGAGAAAATGGCGATGAAGGCGATGAAAGCAGAGGGCTCCAGTGCATTTCCGTCAAGCACCAGTTTGCCGCCGAAGTAAAGCACAACAGACATCGAAACAGCACCCAGGAACTCACTCATAGGGGAGCTGAGGTCTTTCCTGTGCAGCGATTTCGTTTCAAAACGTTTGTGTTCATTGTTAATATGCGCAAACTTCTTCTTAGAAAAATTTTCTGCCGCAAAGGCTTTGATTACCCTCAGTCCGCCCAGTGTTTCTTCAATCGTACTGATGAGCAAACCCATCTGGTGTTTTGCTTTTGCAGATGATTTTCTCAGCCCACTGCCAATCGCACCGATCAGGAACCCGGCAATCGGTAAAAGGATCAGCACAAACAGGGTTAGCTTGGCGCTCATGATGAACATGGTGGTTAGAAATAGTATCACCGTTAGCGGCTCGCGAAACATGACTTCAATGCTTTGAAAAATGCTCCATTCGATTTCCCAAACGTCGTTGCTCATGCGCGAGATGAGGTCGCCTTTGCGTTCATTGCTGAAATAACTCAGCGGAAGGTTCAATACTTTATCATACATCCTGTTGCGCAGGTCACGGACGATGCCGGTGCGTACGGGAGATATGAAAAACTGCCCGAGGTAACGGAATAAATTCTTCATAAAAAACATGATGACAACCATGACAGAGATCAAAGCGAGGGCTTCTACTTTTCCATGAATGGCAATGTAATCGGATAGGAAATAGTTGAAGTTGTTCAGCAATACTTTTACCGACATGCTCCACGGCTGCAACGTATATTGGGCTTCCTGGCTGAAGAGCACATTCAGGAAAGGCGCAATCATGGTCAGCGAAAAAAGTGAAAACACTACTGAAAGTAAGTTGAACAGTACATTCAGGGCAACGTTGCCCTTGTAGTTCTTAATGTTGCTGAGGAGGCGGAAGTAGTTTTTCACGTGGCAAAGATAAACGAGTAACCGGAAGTGTTTATTTTAATATTAAAGGGATGGTAAAAATACGATGTAAATCTCATTGTGTACTTTTGAATCTGTGAAGAACAATTCATGCAAATATGCATTCGTGTTTCATCTTCTTCTTCCATTACTTGTATTCGCACAGGAGAAAAAGAACAAGACAGAAAACGTTTTTCTGTGGGGATCATTTGGTTCATGCCTTTCGTATACAGATAATTTTAATTCCATTCTAGGTTTAAGGGTTGCGGTTGAAGGATCATTTCATCAAAAAGTATTTTTTGAGTTTCAATATGATGACCATCAAAAATCAGAACCTAAAGCTCAAAGTTTTTTTGGAGCTCCAGACTTGCCAAAGAACAGATTAATCCGTTTGTACAATAAATCATTCATGATTGGATACGGAAAGTATATTCTGCCTCACTTGGCTCTTATCGGATACTCAGGTATAAGTTGGGGAAGTGGTCTTTATAGGGGAGAATATCATCAGAAAGGAAATGGCCCAATCATTGGTTGGATACCACCTGATAGCCGGGTCTATGAAATGGATATTTTCCATTATACCGGAATTCCATTTAACCTGAAATTATTGGGGACAGGATTGTATTCGGGATTCAGCCTGGATTTATATTACAACTATCACAAACATTCTGACTACGGAATTATATTAAGCGGTAACATAGGTAAGATTAGAAAACCTTCATATTAAGGAATAAGGGCACTTTATCCATTTTTGTTCTTTTAATTGGGCTATCCATTTCGCTTTTTCTTCCACTGAATTTCTATCTTCGCGCGATGGACAGTACCCGCCAGGAAAAATATTCAAAACTGATACAAAAAGAGATCGGTGAGATCTTTCAACGCAATGGACGTGATTACTATGGTAAGGCATTCGTTACCGTAACAAACGTGCGCGTAAGCCCCGACCTTGGAATTGCCAAAGTATATGTAAGCATTTTCGGTATGCCTGACAGTAAAAAGGTATTGGAAGAAATCGATTCACATAACAAGGAAATCCGCAAGCGGCTGGGCGACAGCATCAGGCACCAGGCGCGTATTATTCCAGCGCTTAAATTTTTTCTGGATGACTCACTGGATTATGTGGAGAAGATCGAGAAACTTCTGAAGGATTCACAGACACCGCAAAACCCAAATACCTGATTTGAAAATAAACCGATTTGAAAATTTGAGGATGTAAATCCGGTACTGTTTTCAATTCATCTTCAAATCAGCACATCGTCACATCTTCAAATTTTCAAATTAGCACTTTTTCAAATCAGCATTATGCAATACGATCCCATCAAACGCACACTCGGTAATGTGTTTAACCGCTCTGCAGGTTTACGGAAGTTGTTTTACAATTTGCTGGATTTGCTGTTGCTGAGGGCGTGGCATGTACATAAAGAGCTGGGAGGCCTCACCCCTAACCCCTCTCCTAAGGAGAGGGGAATCGAAATCCTGGATGCGGGTTCGGGATATGGGCAGTATTCCTATTGGATGTGGAAAAGGTTTAAGGGTTGCAACATTCTCGCTGTAGATGTAAAAGACGAACAGGTGGCTGATTGCAATAAATTTTTTCAAAGTATTGGTGCATCGAATGTGAAATTTGAAATCGTAGATCTTACCAAATTTCAAAAGCCTGATTCGTATGACCTGGTTCTTTCTGTAGATGTGATGGAACATATTCTTGAAGACGAACTGGTGTTTAGGAATTTTCATGCATCCATGAAAAAAGGCGGAATGCTTCTAATCTCCACACCCAGCGACCAGGGCGGAAGTGACGTGCATGGCGATGATGAATCTTCTTTCATCGAAGAGCATGTACGCGATGGTTACAACATCAAAGACATTGAAGACAAACTGCGCAGAGCCGGATTTTCAAAAGTGGATGCGCGTTATTCCTACGGTGCTCCAGGAAAAATCGCCTGGAGGTTGTCGATGAAATACCCGATTCAGATGCTGGGAGTGTCCAAACTCTTTTTCATTATCCTTCCTTTTTATTATGTGATAGCATATCCTGTTTCTTTCATGCTGAATTATTTCGACACGAATATGAAACATCCTACGGGGACGGGGTTGATTGTGAAAGCGTGGAAATGAACAGCCGGCCCCCTGGCCCCCGAAGGGGGGAAGCAGCCGGGAAAGCCGTCATTAGTCATTAAGTCAATAGTCATTGGAAACAGCCAAACAGCTGTCATTTGGTCATTGGTCAAAAGTCATTGGAAATAGCCGGTCAACCGTAAGTCATTAGTCAATAAATAAAATGAAGATTATAATTTTATTCACGGCATTACTATTTTTTCATTTGAATGCTTTCTCACAGGAGAAAATGGAAGAAGGGGTTGCAACATTTGAATTCAATTATCCTGATGCAGAATCTGTCAGCCCTCAAACTCTGGCAAACCTTGGGAAGGGATTAACAGTTTATTTTAAGAAAGGGAAAAGCAGGGAAGAATATGACAATGCGGGACGTTGGGTGAATATCGTTGACCCGTCAAAAAAGGAAATACTCTCTATGGGAACTCCTGAGCAAGACGTAGCAACAAAAATGACTTGGAAAGAAAAGGAAGATAACCAGGCGTTGGCATTCAGGAATTATTCTGTTAAAGTAACAGGCGAATTAAAAGACATTGCAGGACTAAAATGTAAGAAAGCCATCGTCAGCTATAATGATGGTCAAACAATGGAAGTATGGTTCACAAGTCAATTATACGCAAGCAATACGCAATACTTTTTTAATGGCATCGATGGTTTCATCATGCAATACTCGCATGTAATCAATCTTTACCCGGATATAAAATTCACAGTGGAAATGGTTTGTAAGAAGGTTGAAAAAACAAAAGTATCAGACAGCATGTTTAAGTTACCATCCAATTGTAAATTAGTAACAGCAGAGTAATAATCTAATTGTGCTGAACGATGAATTTTGTTCTGACATTTCCAGCGAGTAAAAAATAAATGCCTGATGGAAGTTTAGAAATATCCATTTCTATAGACATTAAACTATTTGTGACGGGCACCTCTATATCCATTTCAATTGTTCCCAATGCATTATAAATTGAAACGGAATTAATTGCATACTGCCTACTGCCTATTGCCAACTTTTCTTTCACCGGATTCGGATACACAAACAATTCTCCTTCTTCAGTCGGTTCATTGATCGCAGTTGTGGATGAAGAATTTATTTTCCCAAGCACAAAAGCGTAGTTTCCGCCCTGGTTGGTGGTGAGGGAATCAAAAGTTACAGTGCCTACGGCAGAGGAAGAAAAATAACAATCGTCCTGGTCCCCGGTGAAAACAGAATATGGAGTTACAAAACCCGTTGCACCGGCGGTTAACTGCCACCGCGCAATTCCATTGTTGTCAAAACTGATGATTGAAATACCATTGGATGGAATTGAACCTGCATCGGAGATTACACCATTACCCCAGTCAACCGTTCCACGAATGGTTCCTGACAAATAAACATTCCCTGCGTCATCGGCATCAATAAAATTATTCTTTCCGCATTGAAAATCGCCGGTAATATTGGGCGTTTCAGGTACTTCAACACCCCAGCTGAAATTACCTGAACTGTCAACCTTCGTTAGAAAAATATCATAGACCCATTGCGGTCCGTCGAATACCACATTGCCGAAAGATGTGCTGTCCATCAAATTCCCGCTTACGTATGCATCGCCATTGGCTGTCGCAACAATTTGAGGGCTTTGAAAAGTCTGATCATGTGCAAGCTGTATCCAGGATGTTGTACCTGCAACATTGATGCGTGATACAAACATCATATATGTCTCCGGAACATTTACTGAAAAACCATTTACATTTAAGGTAATTGATCCGGAAGAGCCGGCGATAAACATATTCCCATTCGGGTCAAAACTAAAACTGCCCATCGTCCGTGTTCCCTGGATTAGAAATGATTGTATGTCATTCCCGTTAACATCCAGTTTTTTAATTGATGTGCTGTCGAAATATTCCAGTGCATACCAGCAGTTCTCCTGAGGATCAATGGCAAGTGCTGAAATGTTAGATGCATCGGCACTTAAGAGAGTGACATTCCTCTTCCATCTCAGAATCCCTGAAGCATCGAGGGAAAGTAAAAACAGGTTGGTAGTAAATCCGGAACCGGTGTTTACCAATGAATCTGTTCCGCCTAAATGAAGCGTTTCCATATATGCTCCGCTGATAAATACATTCCCTGTTGCATCAGCAGCAATGCTTTTAACAACGAGCTTTTGTCCCATCGGGAAAGACCAAAGAAGCACACTGCTTGTATCGTAGCAATCAATGGCCATGGAACCAAAAATGTCAATTCCGAAACTTAGGCCGAAATCAACTAGTTGCGCAGCATAAATATGAGAACCGGAAATACATGCCGGCTGTCGTGGCATTTCAGGATTCAGGTTGTAATTGACGGGTGTTGAATTGAGCCACTGTGCCTGCTGTGCTGAGACGAGTGATGAAATAAAAATTGATGCTGATAAAAATGCTGAGTAAATTTTATTCATTTGAAAAGGTTTATTTATACGGCAAAACTCCGAAAATAAAGTTAAGTGTAAAAGTTAAAATTGTCTTGCTTTCTTTGCGCTCGGATAAGAAACACAATTTCCTCAATTCCATGCCCGGTATAGTTGTCCCCGATTTCGAGATCCTTGGTCTTACCACAGACGGAAAGCCATTTGGAATGCACCATGACATTAAAGTGTTTGTCGACAAAGGTGTTCCTGGTGATGTGGCTGATGTGCAGATGGTCAAGTCATTTCCAAAGGACAAAACGCTGGCCACGGGAAAGATTCTTTCGCTGAAGAAG
>CAYHHK010000036.1:8115-16105 GCA_964356415.1 uncultured Flavobacteriales bacterium | reverse complement strand
AAAGGAAACAACGACAGGATTATGAACATTGAAGAATGTTTCCTTACAGACGATTTTGCAGTACAAGTAATGAAAGGACTAAGGGAATTTGCTTTGGAAAATGATTTCAGTTTTTATGATGTGCGGCATGAAACAGGATTCCTGCGCACGCTCACCATCAGGTTTGGGGATGGTGGTGAAGTAATGGCCATTGTTGGTTTTGGAAAAGATGAAAAGGAAAAGATCGAAGCAGTGATGAATTTTCTAAAATCGAATTCCCCGTCGCTGGTATCATTGTTTTATACCATCCGTCCGCGGAAGGATGGTATGCGGTCTGAAACTCCTCATGTTCATTTTGCAGGCAAAGAATTCATTGAATACAAAATGGAGAATCTTGTGTTCAGAACAGGGCCTTCTTCTTTTTACCAGACGAATACTTTGCAAACGCAGCAGCTGTATAAACTGGCGCGCTCATTTGCAGAACTTACGGGTGAAGAAACCGTTTACGATCTCTACACCGGAACCGGGACGATTGCCTTGTTCGTTTCGCATCTCGCAAAAAAAGTAATCGGGATCGACAACGCTGAGCAGGCCATTGAAGATGCAAAAATAAATGCGCGGATCAATGAGATCAGCAATGCCTCTTTTATCTCCGGCGACCTGAAGGATATTCTTGCTGCAGGAATTTTTGATCAATATGGGAAACCGGATGTAATCATTACAGATCCCCCGCGGGCAGGGATGCACAGGGAAGGAATAAAAAAACTACTTGAATCCGGCGCAGCGCGTATTGTTTATATCAGTTGCAATCCAATTACACAAGTACGCGATATTAGGAACCTTTCGCTGAAATACAGGCTTGTCAAATCGCAGCCGGTAGATATGTTCCCGCAAACAAACCATGTGGAAAACGTTGTGCTGCTTGAGAGAAATGAATCCTAAAGATGTGATTTCAATCCTTCATGTTACCTATCTTTGATCCCAATGCTGACAATCCTGCGAGGTGTTTTTTTCTTCATCTTTCTGTTCCTGATTTTCCCTGCTGTTGTTTTTTCGTCATCTTCCTGTGGCGATACAACTGTGCGTATCATGACGTGGAACCTGCTAAATTTTCCGTCGCAAAGCAACATCACTGAAGATACAACTACCAGACTGCCTTGTTACCGTGCTGTTATCCAATATGTCAATCCGGATATTTTAGTAACGCAGGAAAACTCAGCGAGTAACAGCGTTTCTATTTTTCTTCAATCGGTAATGAATGCAAACGGAAGTCAGTATAGTGCAGGAACATTCATTAATGGTTATGATACAGACAACGGTATTTTTTACCGCACTTCCTGTTTCAGGTTCATCAGCAACATTCCCGTTGCAACCGCGCTGCGTGACATCAACCTGTTTACACTCGTTCATATATCCACCAATGATACCATCCGTATTTTTTCATGTCACCTGAAGGCAACTTCCGGAGCAGGAAATGAAGCGTTGCGAAAAGCAGAGGTGGACAGCGTTCGTAAAGTGACTGACGCATTTTTAACGGGCACTGATTTTATGATCTGCGGAGACTTCAATTTTTACCACAGTAGTGAACCCGGTTACATGCGTTTGCTTGAAGTTGATTCAACTTCTGACGGAAATTTTGTTGATCCCATTTCGATGCCGGGTATATGGAACAATTCTGCATACAGAAATTACCATACCCAGTCGCCGCGTGTACGCAGTTTTGGTGGTGGCTCCACAGGGGGCCTCGATGACAGGTTTGACCTGATCTTATATTCAAATGCTATTGCCAGTCCCGGAAGGGTCACATATCAAAGTGGATCACTCACACCGGTTGGAAATGACGGCCAGCACTATGGTGATTCAATCAATGCTCCGCCCAATGCAGTAGTGCCACAATATGTTGCAGAGGCTTTGCACTGTGCTGCAGATCATTTACCGGTGTATGCACAATTTGATTTTGCGCCGTCGATTGGAATAGCAGAGATCATGGACAGGGATTATCAGCTTCAGTTATTTCCAAGCCCTTCATCGGGAGAAGTTAGCTTTAGTATACGGTTGATTCAGGCAACTCGGTTTGACATAATTATTTATGATCAATGGGCCAGGGTGGTTAAAATATTTCATGAAGAAAATGCGAAGCCTGGATTTTACGAAAGAAAAATTCTGAAACAGGATGAGTTGAAAGCGGGAAATTATTTTTTGAGAATGGTGACAGTAACCGGGGAAGTAATTTCTTCGATATTCACGGTGGAGTGACGGCAAGCTGTTATTAAAACTATGTGTTCTATGTGCCTATGTGGTGATATAACTTTGCGTTTCTTATTTTTTAAAATTCACCACATAGGTACATGCGTCATATAAAAATCCAGAGGGGTGTTTCGCTATGTGTTCTATGTGCCTATGTGGTGATATGACTTTGCGTTTCTTATTTTTTAAAAATTCACCACATAGGTACATAGGTCACATAGAAATCCGGATTTAAATTTCGTTATGTGTTCTATGTGCCTATGAGGTGTCGTGATTTTGCATTTCTTATTTTTTAAATTCACCACATAGGTACATGCGTCATATAAAAATCCAGAGGGGTGTTTCGCTATGTGTTCTATGTGCCTATGTGGTGATATGACTTTGCGTTTCTTATTTTTTAAAAATTCACCACATAGGTACATAGGTCACATAGAAATCCGGATTTAAATTTCGTTATGTGTTCTATGTGCCTATGAGGTGTTTTGACTTTGCGTTTCTTATTTTTTGTAATCACCACATAGGTACATAGGTCACATAGAAATCCTGATATATATTTTGTTATGTGTTCTATGGGTCGGTGTGGTATCATGACTTTTCATTTCTTGTTTTTTTTAAAATCACAACATAGGTACATAGTTCACCCAGAAGTCGTGAAACTTATAGTTAATACTAAAAATATTATTTTTCCGGCAGTGTGCGGAAGTATTCATTCACATATGTTCGCTGCCCTTCTTTAAAAAGATTTATGCAATTAAAATTAATCAGAATACCCTTCGGGACTTTGAGCAGCTTCATATATGTTAATATTTTCGCTTCATGTATGGGTGCAATGGCATCAACTGACTTAAACTCTACAGCAATGTTTTTCTCAATTTGAAGATCACAACGGAGTTCTGTTTCAATCACCATACCTTTATACTCGATTTGTACTATCTGTTCTGATGAGAAATTAATCCGACGCAAGAACAATTCTTGTTTCATGCATTTATGATACACGCTTTCGATTAAACCCGGTCCCAATGCTTTATGTACTTCGATTGCTGCTCCGATAATTATGTATGTAAGGTCATTTAATTCTTTTTTAGATACCATTTGGTTGGAATTTGTGTAACATTTATTAAAGATAAATGGAATTACAAAGTTGAGATAGTTAATCCAGATTATTGTCTGATTTATTATGGATTTTTCTTGATGAGTAAAATTTATTTTATGAAGATTACTATATACAATCAGCTATGTGTTCTATGTGCCTATGTGGTGTCATGACTTTGCATCAATTTACTTGTGAACCCAACCCCGGATTTAAGTTCAACCGAATTCCCCCATCCACCTTTCTTCTATGTTACCAAACCAGCAGTGGTGATTACAAACGGATGGTATGGTAAATGACTACTTGAACGTTAATAACCCCCCAAAGCCGCATTAACAGGCCTTTTCAGACCACATGGCTAAATTGTTATTTTATTGTTAATGCTTGATTTGGCTATGGCATCGCCGTATCTTTGCCTCAGTATTTAAAATTTTTATTCATCAATACCAATGAGTTTAGTTAATCTATTAATCCTTTCTATTTGTGCAGTCAGTTTGGGTGTCGTGTTTTATACCAGCACCAAAGACCAAACAAACAAGGGCACGAAATAAACCTTCGCATCAAATGAAAATTGCAGTTTGAAATTTCATCTGCATACTGGATCGACACATTTTTTTGAATCTTTCAAGGGTGGCAAAATGCTGCATGGAATTTCTTTGTCAAAGATGGTCATCGTCAAAGCGTACATCCTTCAATGTATAAATGAGAATATCATTTCTGAAAGTGGCTAGCTTCAGGCCAGATGGGGGTCATTAATTTTTATAATTTTCCGGCATGAAAAAAATACTTTTAACTGCATTGGTCATGCTCCTGTGCAAATTTTCTTTTTGCCAGGCCGGGAACCCACAATACGATAAATTACTGGCTGATTCACTTGGAGCTGATGAATACGGAATGAAATACTATGTGCTTGTAATATTAAAAACCGGTATTGTTACGACAGAAAAAAAGGAGATCACAGACAGCCTCTTTGCCGGACATCTTGCAA
Organism: uncultured Flavobacteriales bacterium; assembly: GCA_964356415.1. GTDB lineage: Bacteria > Bacteroidota > Bacteroidia > AKYH767-A > 2013-40CM-41-45 > JAPLDB01. The sequence goes on along the minus strand of CAYHHK010000036.1, from coordinate 11,801 downwards.
ATATCGGAAGGCTTGCACGGGATGGTAAACTGGTTGTTGCCGGGCCCCTGAAAAAAAACGAACATGATTACCGTGGTATTTTTATTCTGAATGTAAGTACAAAGGAAGAAGCAAATGTATTGCTTGCAACCGATCCAGCCATCAGTGCCGGTCTCCTTGCATCAGAGCTGTTTGAGTGGTATGGTTCTGCAGCACTTCCGCTGTATTTGCCGCACCATGATAAAATTCAGCGATCAAAATTTTAATTCCCGCTTACGACACCGGGTACGATGTATGCAATGCAGAAAAATAAAAATAGCCGATCATCTTACACTTTTGTACCCATGGAAACCCGACTGCTGAAGGAATGCAGCGTTTTCGCATTAAAATGTAAACCTCTTTTTTACGGCCACAATTTCGCCAGAATTGGTCCATATCATTGTTTATACAAGCTCAATTTTGATGTATAAGCTATGAACACAATCAATTTTCTAATCATCACCGCATGTGGGTTCAGCTTAATTGCTGTGTTTTACATTGACCGGAAAAGTCGGAAAATAAAAAGCTCCATAAGGAGTCCAGTGGACCGGAAGGAGGAACATACCTGACCGGCAAAAATCAATAAAGATTTGAAATAAAAAACTCCGGAGAATTTCCCCGGAGTTTTTTTGCGTTCGATGAATTGATCAATAAGTTAAGGCAAGAGCCACAGCAGCCGAGGCATTCGGATTTCCGTAGCCATGACTGGAAGTGCTGCTTGTATATTGTGAAGTATTTTTCAAAATGTCATACACCTGCTGGCGGGTTAATGACGGTTTCACTGACCAAACCAAAGCTGCAATACCTGCCATCGTAGCAGTAGCTGCAGAACTTCCTCCGATGTATGAAGGAGCCGTATTACTCAACGATAATGAAAGTGAATTTCTTGATGTGTTTCCATTGCGTTCCATAGGAATAGTAAATTTAACCTTGCTTCCATCATGACAATCCGCACATGTAGAACCGCTTTCATTCACTCCTGTAATGGCATAGCAGGAAGAATAAGCCGCAGGATAAATAACCCCCCACCACGAAGTCCAACCGAAAGAAGTGCCGGCTGCAGCCAAAACCATTTTCCCTTTGTTGTATGCATAGTTGACTCCGTCTTTCAGAACGCTGCTGCCAAATGGTGTGCCTACAGACATGCTGATAATTTTTAGGTCAGCCATATCACCCATTCTCACACAGGCATTTTTAACGCCTGTTCTCTCTGATGAACCATCAACTACAACATCATCACATGCATGAATGAAATGGAGACTTGACTGGTACGCTACGCCTGTTGTTGCATTCTGGTCGTTGCGTGGGCCTGCTGCAAGACCGCTCATGGAAGTTCCATGTGTGCATGTTGTGTAAGCAGAATTGCCTATGGTGTAATCAGTGGTTACTGTCCTGTTCCCTGCAGAAAGTCCGTTTGTAAACTGGCTTCCAAGAAGCGATTGCGTAGAACTAAGTCCTGCATCGATCACCCCGATTTTTATACCTGCTCCTTGTGCAGTATTCCATGCTGTGGGAATATTCAGGTTATTGTAATTCCAGGGAATGCGGCAGTTCGGTGTCGTGGTTGTGTAGTCTGCCGCGTTAAGGGCATAAGATGAACCACTGCAACCTGAACTTGATTCCATTTTCAGTTCAACATCCTGTGGATTGTAGTCTAGCGGTTCGATGTAGCGTACATTTTCCAGATTGTAGAGGCGGGTGATTGCAGCACGATCCGTCAAATTAAATGTAATGATGGGAAGAACAGCATCGTCTTCAATGATAATGTCTGCTGCAGTAATTTTCGGTTCAGCGGTTTTATTTACTTCTGAAACTACGAGGTTGATAATGGCATTATGAACAGCTTTGAATTTTCCTTCCCGCACCTTAACCTGGTGGATGATAGGATCAATATTCGTAATATCCAGCGTTTTATAACCTACAGCAACTGCATGGTTGCCATATTGCGCAGCACTCCAGAGGTAGGTAAGATTCATGCTTTCCCAGTTGAAATCGTGTGTTGTTTCAAGCGTATTCTTGATTTTCTTATCAATGACAATTTGTGATAGCGCTGTGCCAATGGGTTCGTCAACCGGATTTTGTTTAAGTCTTAGAACTTCTCCCTGTGATGCGGGCTCAGCAGATTCGTTTTCATTTTTCTGACACGAAACAATACTGATTACGAAAAGCGTTGCGAACGCAAGTACAATTTTTTTCATGTTGGTTTGTTTAATGGTTGATAGTCATTTTAAGAGCTTGCTAAAATATGATTTTTAAGGTGAGAAATGCAAATTTCAGTACAAGGGGTCCCGGGAAAGCCAATAACTATATGCTGCCCGGGTTTTTTCTCTCTGTGAACCTATATGTGCTCTGCGGTTAGTGCATGTTCTTCTATTGCAGATGCCCAAATCTTCCTCTGAAATTCAAGAAAAATATCCAAAAAGCACAATGAGATGCTTAGCGGACTTTCCTGTGAATACTGCTGTTTTTATTTCCCTCCAAATAATCAGTATGCAAGTTCCCACCTAAAATATTTTCATCCTTTCCGCGTCTTCCTTTAATACAATCCTTACTTATTCGTAGGGAAACCCTTAATCTTGCAGACTAAAGCGAAGTAGAATACAGATGGCACGTGGCAGAAATAATTCATCAACTAATGGAAAATTAAAAGACGAAACGCCCAAAGTTAAGATCTCGAAAGAGAGCATTGGGCAGGCGTTGATTCTTTTCACCTACTTAAAACCATATCGCGGCAAATTTATCCTGAGCCTGATTTTTATCGCGCTATCCGCGTTTACCACAAGCTTATTCCCTTTGTTTCTCGGAAAAATGATTGACGCTGCTTCTCCGGGAGCGACAATGCCGGGAGCCGGGAGCATGGGTTCCCAATTCGGATTCAGTCTGCAGGATATTCACTGGAGCCTGAACACAACTTTGATGTTGATCTTTTTGCAGCTCGGAGTACAAACAATCTTCTCGTTCATGCGCGTTTACCTGCTCACGGAAGTAGGTGAAAAATCATTGGCCGATATGCGCAGGGATGTTTACAGTAAATTATTGAGTATGCCTATGAGTTTCTTTACGGAGAAGAGAGTAGGGGAGTTGAGTAACAGAATATCCTCCGATCTCTCACAGATACAGGATGCGATTTCTTTTACCCTTGCAGAATTTCTTCGTGGAATATTTACGCTGATGATCGGGCTGGCTTTTATTTTTATCATCAGTGCGAAGCTTGCTTTGGTCATGCTTTCTGTTGTTCCTGTCATTGCAGTGCTTGCCGTTGTTTTTGGCATGAGGATCAGAAAGATGGCACGCAAGGTTCAGGACCAGCTTGCCGACAGCGGGACCATTGTGCAGGAAACTTTCCAGGGGATCTCCATGGTTAAAGCATTCACAAGTGAGTTTTATGAAATAGGCCGCTATGTAAAAAGTATTTATGCCGTGGTGAATACGGCTATCAGCAATGCAAGATACAGGGGAGCTTTTGTTTCATTTATGATATTCAGTGTTTTCGGAGCAATTGCATTTGTAATGTGGTATGGAGCGGGAATGATCCAGAACGGTCAGCTTACGATTGGTTCACTCACCATGTTTGTGATCTTTTCAATGTTCGTGGGAGGAACCTTTGCTGGATTTGCAGATATGTTCGGGCAACTGCAAAAGACACTTGGTGCCACACAGAGCATCCG
>CAYHHK010000036.1:0-8015 GCA_964356415.1 uncultured Flavobacteriales bacterium | reverse complement strand
GTCATTTGGTCATTGGTCATTGAACAGCCGGAGCAGCCGTCATTGCAACAGCTTGAAATCTGTCATTTGGTCATTAAGTCATAGGGAACAGCTGTCATTGGTCACTAGTCATTGAGCAGCCTTGAATTCCGTTATCGGGATTTGTGCAAAAATTTTTCTTTTCTTGTGGTGATAATCCATTGACTGAATGAAAAAATTATTATTCATACTTGTTTTGTTTTCCGGTTGCACTTCAAAGCAAATTGATTTAAGTGAACAATCAAAAAAGGAAATCATCAGCGCAGATCTTGCAATGAATGACCTTGCAGCAAAGGAAGGATTCAATGCTGCACTTCTTGCCTATGCAGATGACAGCGTAGTCAAGCCGTCAGAAGGGGCATTTCCAGTGATCGGAAAAGAGAACCTCATAAAATACTGGGCAGGTAAAGAAGACACCAGGGCCATAACCTGGAAACCATTCAGGGCTGAAGCAGCAAAATCAGGTGAGCTGGGCTACACATTGGGAAACTGGAAATTTGTTACCAAAGATTCCACATTTTATGGCTTCTATTATACAGTGTGGAAAAAGCAAGCGGATGGTAAATGGAAGTTTTTGGTGGATGGAGGGAATAATACACCTGCACCAACAGACTAACCCTGGCAGGCCATTGTTTATTCTCTATTCATTTTGTTTTAATGATATCAGTGGTTGGAGAAATATTCCCCGATGAATTTTTATTTCATGCTCGCACTCCTTCTAAAGGTTGCCATCACACAAGATCCTTTTTGATCAGCGTGAAAACAAATAACACCAAACTGCAAATGTTAATTTCCAAACTGAAGCACTACAAGCATCTTGTATCCCTGTTTTAATAATTGATTAAAGCTTAGTTTTGGTTTTTTAATTTCCACCTCTTAATCTCCGAAATACATGAATGCCTTTAGGATTTTTCATTGCCGTAAAACAACTTTTTATATAATCGTAATAATGCTATTTAGCAGCAATGCAAAATCACAGTTGTTACGAACCTGGACTTATTCTTACAATCCTGTCGGGAACTACGAATCATCCGGCAACAGTATTGTTTCACTTCCGTCGGGGAACGCTGTTACAGCCGGGGTTTACACCGCTACGACTGGTTCACGCAAAAACACACTTCTTCTGACAGATGCATCAGGGATGTTGCTTCAGGAAGATACTTCGGTAATTGGTTTTGGATACAGGAAAATAATTTACGATGGCAATGCACATATTTATTCCGCGGCAACCCTCACCAATGATTCGCTTCCTGTAAGTAAAATCGTTGTTGCAAAATTTGATACCGCTTTTGGTGTCAGGCGTTTTTTTGTTCCTGACAGCAGTACTACTTTCCCTATATATGATGTGCAGGATTTTGCTTTACTTGTAAATGAACGAATTGTTGTTGCCTCCCACTGGGACGCATTCCCTTTTGTATGCCTTTCATTAACCTGCATGGATTCATCAGGAAGTGTTTTATGGGAAAGAATAGATTCTTCATTCCAGTTTGAAACTTCAAACATAGGCATCCTGAAATATGATTTGTCAGGGCTTATCAACTCAAATAATTCTGATCGGGTTCAAGAGATAGAAATATTTCCAAATCCTTCTACAGGAAAATTCAGGATCCGTCTTGACAATATCAGTGATGGAAAAACCGGCATTCGTATTTACAGCACCATGGGAATTGAGGTCATGCGTGATGAATTGCCCTCCCGGTGCAGAGAAAAGGACTATGATCTAGCTTTTTCTTCCGGGCTTTATTATGTTATTCTGGAAACAGGAAAAGGCAAAAGCACCCGGATAATCAGCATTGCTGATTAATATACAGTCATGAATTCTGATCTTTTTATCTTCCCCGAAAGATTTTATTCGTTTTTCTTTTCTTCTGAGCCTTACTAAGAGGAAATAAACACCTTCTTTTCCTGCTTATAATTCAACCTAACCGGTTTGCACCGGACCGGGTATTTTTTGCCGTTTTTGGCAACACTTTTTTGCCGGCCCGAGAAAATCTGAGCCTGATTTTTCTTTTCAGGTTCCGGCTTCTGTTTAACTTTTTCTTACCCACTCTTTGATTTCTTTTCAAAATCAGCCATAAACTGGCCTGAAATTCAACAAAATAATATTGTTTAATTATATTCATTAAAAGTTAAACAAAAAGCATTCGGGTATGTTATTCCCATTTACAAAACAAAAAGTCTAATCCCTTAAACTATTACCCAAAATGAAAAAAGTACTCAAACATTTATTTATGTTAGCCGGAAGCGCGATCATAACGCATTCCGCCTCTGCAAATGCAGAGCTTCAGGTTATCCACAATGCAGCAGATCCTGCTGCAGCTACTGTGGACGTTTATGTCAATGGCACCCGTGCGCTTGACGATTTTGCATTCCGAACAGCCACTCCATTCATTTCCCTGCCTTCAGGTGTAGTGCTGGAAATTGGTGTTGCTCCCGGAAATAGCACAAGTGTGAATGATACACTTAAAAATTTCTCAGTGATGCTGGCTTCCGGACAACGCTATGTTGCAATCGCAAATGGCGTTTTGAATCCGTCAAGCTTTGCATCGAATCCTGATGGGAAAAGCATTGCATTTACATTGTTCCTGAAGGACAATATCCGCAATGCTTCATCTTCATCAACAGATGTTGATTTCATCGGAGTGCATGGCGCAAGCGATGCTCCTACTGTTGACATCATTGCAAGAAACGTTGCAACCTTAGTTGACAATGCAGCTTATGGCGACATCACCGGTTACCTTACCGTTCCTGCTTCAAGTTATATCCTTGATGTAACTCCGGGCGGCGACAATACAACGATCGTAGCATCTTTCACAGCTGACCTTTCTACCCTTGGTGGCGGCGCAGCAGTAGTATTTGCTTCAGGTTTCCTTGATCCAATGATGAACCAAAATGGTGCAGCGTTCGGATTGTGGGCAGCACTTCCAAACGGAACAGTAGTTGAATTCCCTACAACCAGCACGGCTCGCTTACAGGTGATCCACAATGCTGCTGATCCCGGAGCTGCAAGTGTTGACGTATATGTAAACGGCGCACGTTTGCTTGATGATTTCGCATTCCGCACAGCCACTCCATATATTGATGTACCAGCCGGAGTAGAACTGAACATTGGTGTTGCTGCCGGTACAAGCACATCAGTAAATGACACACTGAAAAACTTCCAGGTGACATTGATGAATGGTCAGACCTATGTAGCAATTGCTAACGGAGTATTGAACCCATCTAACTTTGCAGTTAATCCTGACGGAAGAAGCACAGCATTCACTTTGTTCTTACAGAACAACATGCGTGAAGCAGCGACTACAACTGATGTTGACTTCAGGGCTGTTCACGGTTCAAGTGATGCACCTACAGTTGATGTACTTGCAAGAAACGTTGCAACCTTAGTTGACAATGCAGCTTATGGCGACATCACCGGTTACCTTACCGTTCCTGCTTCAAGTTATATCCTTGATGTAACTCCGGGCGGCGACAATACAACGATCGTAGCATCTTTCACAGCTGACCTTTCTACCCTTGGTGGCGGCGCAGCAGTAGTATTTGCTTCAGGTTTCCTTGATCCAATGATGAACCAAAATGGTGCAGCGTTCGGATTGTGGGCAGCACTTCCAAACGGAACAGTAGTTGAATTCCCTACAACCAGCACGGCTCGCTTACAGGTGATCCACAATGCTGCTGATCCCGGAGCTGCAAGTGTTGACGTATATGTAAACGGCGCACGTTTGCTTGATGATTTCGCATTCCGCACAGCCACTCCATATATTGATGTACCAGCCGGAGTAGAACTGAACATTGGTGTTGCTCCGGGTACAAGCACATCAGTAGCAGACACACTGAAAAACTTCCAGGTGTCATTAACAAACGGCCAGACCTATGTAGCGATCGCTAACGGAGTATTGAACCCATCTAGCTTCGCAGTTAATCCTGATGGCAGAAGCACAGCATTCACTTTGTTCCTACAGGACAACATGCGTGAAGAAGCGACTTCAACTGATGTAGACTTCAGGGCTGTTCACGGTTCAAGTGATGCACCGAACGTTGACGTTGTTGCGGTTGGAGCAGGTGTGATTGTTGACAATGCTTCATACGGAGACATTACTCCTTATATCACAGTGCCCGCAGCAGCTTACACACTGCAGGTTACACCGGGCAATGACAACAATACAGTTGTAGCTTCTTTTATTGCTGACCTGAGTTCATTGGGCGGTGGTGCAGCAGTAGTATTCGCTTCAGGATTCCTTGCACCGGGTGCAAATCAAAACGGACCTGCCTTTGGATTGTTCGCAGCGCTTCCTAACGGAACAGTGGTTGCATTTACCAACAACACAGGAATAGAAGAGAAAAACATCTCTATCAATGGCAGCCTGTTCCCGAATCCGGCTTCTCAGTCAATCACAATACCTGTGAAAGTACTGAGTTCGGAAAACGCAACACTTGAAGTAATGGATGCAACAGGAAGAATAGTAATGGAAAAAAATATTGCATTCAGCGGCAACCAGGAAATAAAGATCGATGTAAGCACTCTTGAGAATGGAGTTTATGCTATAAGTATAAACAGCAAGAATGGCCGGTCGTCAAACAGTTTTATCGTTAACCGATAATTGAGAGACCTCAAAAAAATGCCCGTATCAAACCTGATGCGGGCATTTTTTCTTGTTTAATGGAATTGATCAATATTAATAGAATAACCTAATAAACGGCAAAGCGCCTTTTTTACAATGTTAAATCGTTTTTCAATACAGGAAATATCAACGCTTACCGGTATCAAGGCCCACACTTTGCGCATCTGGGAGCAACGGTACAACATCCCGAAACCAAAGCGCACTTCGACGAACATTCGCTTTTACGATGACGATGATCTGAAATTACTGTTGAACATTTCTCTGCTAAATAATGAAGGGCATCGTATTTCACAGATAGCAAAACTCACAGATGAAGAGATCAATGCAAGGGTAATAGAATACGCCTCACACAGCAATGATCTTACAGTTCACCTTCAGGCATTGACCTCTGCTATGCTCAATCTCGACGAGGATTCTTTCAAGCGTGTCCTTTCCGCAAGTATCCTGCAAATCGGAATGGAGCGTACCATGTCAGAAGTGATATTTCCTTTTCTGAAAAAGATCGGTCAGATGTGGATGTCGGGAACTATACAGCCTGCTTATGAGCATTTCATTTCAAATCTTATCAGGCAGAAGTTGATTGTTGCAATTGACTGGCAGGTTCGAGTCAGTCAGAAACACCAGCATAAATATTTGGTTTTTCTTCCGGAAGGAGAAACTCATGAGCTGGGATTGCTTTTTGCAAACTACATGATACGTTCACGCGGGCACATTGCCATCTATCTGGGGCAAAGCACGCCACTCGTTGATCTTGAAAAAATATCTTTAAAATTTCAGCCTGATTTTCTATTTATGACATTAACTGCAGGTCGTTTACGAAAGCCGCTAAGTGAATACATCGGCGCCCTAGTTGAGAAATTCCCGGGAGCAAAACTCGTCCTCACCGGTCAATATGCCATTTCACAAAAAGAGAATTTACCTGCCGGTACATTGCTCATTGAATCGACTGAGCAATTCGTCAGGTTCCTTGAGTCATAGTTTAATCTAAAGAATTCCTCGCCTAGCCTAAGGCCAGGCAGGATGAATGAACTAATATTTGCCACAGATTCACAGATTGATATTCGTGAATGTATTAAATCTGCGTCCCGATAATTATCGCGACTGAGGCAATTGGTTTTTGTATTTAGATACCTCGCAGCTTGCTGAAGGGTCTTTCATTGCAGGCTTTTTCGCTTCAAGTAGAGTTTGATTTACCAGCATCATGGGCGGTTTTTGATATTAAACAGTTCAATATCTTCCAAAAAAGCGCAAAAAAGCCAATTTTTATTTGTTTAACTATTTAACTAAAAACTTAAACAAAAATGTCGGGCGTATTGTTGAAGTATTTACATTTGCATCATAAAATCAACCACAATGGAACAAACAAATTTCAACCAGATCGTTACCGAGCACTCAACTCCTCTAAAAAGATTTGCTGTAAAGCTCACCCAGGACACTGAAGAAGCACAGGACCTTGTACAGGACACCATGCTGAAAGCAATGACCAATGCAGAAAAGTTTCAGGAAGGAACTAACCTGAAAGGCTGGTTGTTTACCATTATGAAAAATATCTTCATCAATAAATACCGCCGGGCGATGAAGAGCAAGATATTTAATGATGATACTGATAATCAGTTCTACATTAACTCAGCGTCTATTTCTACCGGTAATGTAGGCGAAGGTTCATTGGTCATGAAAGATATTACCCAAGCTGTAGGGCAGTTGTCGGATAACCTCCGCACGCCTTTTATGCTGAGTTATACAGGCTACAAGTACGAGGAGATCGCCGAACAATTACAAATCCCTCTCGGTACAGTAAAGGTACGCATTCACAATGCCAGGAAGGAACTGATGGGAAAGCTCAGTACGTATGGCGCCGGGAGAAGGAAGTGATTTAAATTATTACCGGTTTATTGAATAGGATCTGTGGTACCAAATTTCAGAATGAAATTCCAATAACCGGGTGATTCAATTCTATTTTCAGACTCGTCGTAACTTTTGTAACCGATCTTTTTTCGTGGCGGATTTGGCGGCTGCATCAATTGGCTGCTTTGCTCCGCTGAAGCTATGCGAAAGCGATGATGGCTTCGAATAATATTTTTAATTCTTTGTCGTGCTTATTTAACCTACCTCCCAACTTACGTTCTAACAATTCTATTTTCGCTGAAAAGTCCCTGTTAACAGCAAGTACTTCTGTGATTTTTATAAAGATCTTGACTACCTGAATGCTTGCCTGAATGGCAACAGGGCTGTTCAATACATTTGCTGCCATTACTGCTCCATGTTCTGTAAAGGCATATGGCAGATACTGACTGAATTTCAACTTATGGAGGTGGTCACAATTTGTGACCACATAATTTTTCTCTTTTTCATTCAACCGGAACATGAACTCTTCAGGGAAGCGGTCAATGTTTCTTTTTACCGCTTGATTGAAAACTTTAGTTGGAACTCCATAAAATGCTGCAAGGTCAGCATCAACCATCACTCTTTTTCCTCGTAAAATCAAGATGGCATTTCGAACGTTTTCTTCCTGAATGATTAATTGTTTTGTCATCATATTCAAAATATGTTGTTGTTGGAATTTCTTACAATGATTCTTCAATCTACTATTCGGCGATCTCATCGGTAGTGACGCAGTTTGAATATTTTTGAAAAACTTTGTGCCTTAGTGTCTTTGCGGCAGATTCTAAGTTATTGCCACTAAGGCACAAAGGCTCGAAGGAACTCAAATCATTAAAAGCAATTTATACCTTTTTTTGAAACTGAGACACAACCATCTCATCATAGCTTTTATACCCAATCTTTTTTCTTGGCGGGTTGGGCGGTTGCATCAGTTGACGAATGGCTTCGAAGATTGTCTCAATGGCTTCGTCATTTTTATCAAGGCGACTTTCTAATTTTTTAAACTGCGTAGCAAGTTCTTTATGTGTTTCAAGTAGCTTACGCATTCTCACAAAAGTGCGCATGATGGAGACATTTACGTCCCGTGCCCGTTTGCTTTTTAAAACACCGGAAAGCATAGCAACACCTTGTTCGGTAAAGGCCATCGGTGCATATCTTGTACCTCCCCATCTTGAGGTGCCAAATTGGCTCCTCAAGTTATCCCACTCACCAGGATTGAGTTCAAACATGAAATCCCCGGGAAAGATGTCCATGTTCCTTCTCACCGCACGTTTCAATGCTTTTGTCTCAACATCATAAAGTAAAGAGAGCTCAAAATCGAGCATAACTTTTTCCCCACGGATGAAATAGATCTGTTGGGCAATATTTTCCTCTTTTATTATTAATGTTTGTTTTGTCATGGCAGATGTTTAGGAAATTATCATAATTGTTTCCTGGGTTTCCTGCCGCCAAATTACTTTGCTAAATATGATTTATAGTCCCGGTAAAAACGGG
>CAYHHK010000035.1:0-33201 GCA_964356415.1 uncultured Flavobacteriales bacterium | reverse complement strand
CTGACCAGTTGTGGGGTTGGGGGAGAGGAAAAGATTATTTCCAGAAATTAGATTTTCATTATTTGTTATCGAAATATTTTTTACTGCGGAGCCTCCCATTCCACATGCAAAACCGATATTGTTGCCAGGAAATGAAAGTGCAACGTATGTAAAGTTGTCGCCATAATCCAATGTCCATGTAATTCCCCCATCGCTTGTCTTTATAATAAAGCCGCTAGAAAATCCATCTCCTCCACAAGCGTATCCTAATTCATGAGTAAGGAATTTTATAGAGTAAATGGGAGTTGAAACAGGAAGGATGGGTGTCTGCCAAGATAGTCCACCATTCGTCGTTCTGAAAATCTTATGACTGTATGTACTTCCTATGAAACCAGTATCTGGCGAGACAAAGTAGCAGGAAACAAAATCATCGTTATCGTCAGCCAATATAATATTCCAATTAATGCCACCATTCATTGTTTTATAAATCCTTCCGAATGTCATCATATATCCAACCGAAGTGTCAGCAAAAAAAAGATCATTCACTTGTATGCCTATGCTATCACGAAATGAAGAAATTATATTCCAGGTTGATCCTGAATCCAACGTCTTATACGTATAAATTGAATCAGGAAATAATCCACCTGACTGAACTGTAATTCCAATTCCTAGGTTAAAAAAATAAGGGCGGCTCCACCAAATAATGCTTGAATCAACGATTACTGGATTCCAGAAGTGTCCTCCATCTATTGTTCGATAGAGACCATATATTGAACATCCATATCCGGTATCCGGTGTAAGGAAATTAATATACCCTAAGTAGGGCGTGTTAAACAATTGAGTCCATGAAGCACCCCCATTAGATGTAGCCCATAGCATGCCATTGTCCCAATCTTCTACATAACCTATTTGCTCTGTTACAAAATCAATATCTCCCATAAAATCTGTTGTTCCGGGATTGATATGGACCCATTGGGCATATGAGCACATGAAAAAATTCAGTAAAATCAATAGCAGTAGAACTTTTTTCATAACCAAGGATTTTTATCCCCGAAAGATAGCAAACTTTTTAATTCACGAAATCATCCTGTTCAAATTCTCCATTCTGCATTCTGCATTCTGCATTCCTTTTTCTCTACTTTGCCCCCACATCAACGGCTGTTTCTCTTTTGACTTCTAACTTTTAACTTTAAGATTTATGTCCACCAACCACCGCGCCCTCCCCATCCTCATCTCCGTATTTTTCTTCTGGGGATTTGTTGCTGCAAGCAATGATATTCTAATTCCTGTTTTCAAGGAGAAATTAAACCTGGAGCAATGGCAGAGCCAGATGATCTCTTTCGCATTTTATGTGGCATATACTGTCGGGTCACTTATTTATTTTTTCCTCTCTCGCGCAAGTGGAGGGGATATATTGAACCGCATTGGTTACAAAAACGGAATTGCGCTTGGGCTTGTTATTTCTGCACTTGGAACATTGTTGTTTTATCCTGCTGCAGAGACATCTTCGTTCGGTTTGATGATCACAGGACTGTTCATTGTCGGACTCGGATTTTCATTGCAGCAAACTGCAGCAAACCCGCTGGTAATTACGATCGGAAATCCGAAAAAGGGAGCACAGAGATTAAGTTTGGCCGGAGGGATCAATAATATCGGAACAACGATCGGTCCTGTAATCGTAAGTCTTGCCATCTTCGGATCAATTGCTGCAGGGCAAAAGTTGGATTCACTTTCATCTGTAAGAACACCTTACTTAATACTTGGTGCAGCGTTCCTTGTTGTGGCCGTTCTTTTCAAAATGTCTTCACTACCAAATCAAATTCACCATGAAGAGGCGAAGGAAGAAGCGACAGCAAAAAGGCCATCTCGTAAAAGTGCACTGAGCTACCCGCAACTATGGCTGGGCATGATCGCAATTTTTGTTTACGTTGGTGTTGAAGTATCAACGGCTTCCAATCTCCCGGAATTCATGCGGCAGCACATTAATATCAGCACTGATCAGGTAGCGCCTTATGTTTCCCTTTTCTGGGCGAGTTTGATGATTGGCAGATGGACCGGAGCAGTAGGAGCCTTTGATTTGAAAAAAGGAACAAAAGAGGTATTGAATTTCCTGATGCCTTATCTGGCATTCCTTGTTTTCTTATTGGTAAATAAGCTCGCAAATCATGACCTCACTCCTTTTTATGTTTATGCATTCATCATTGTTGCAATCATTGTTGCAGACATCATGAGTAAAGGAAACCCTGCCAGGCAGTTGATTATTTTTTCTATCGGGGGAATTGCATCACTGTTCATTGGTATTCTTGCGGACGGAATGACAAGTGTTTACGCATTCATCAGCGTAGGATTGTTCTGTTCAACACTCTGGCCTTGTATCTTCACGCTTGCAATTGCAGGCCTGGGAAAGCATACAAATGAAGGATCAAGTCTGCTCATCATGATGATCATGGGTGGCGGCTTCATCAGTTTGTTTCAGGGATGGCTTGCGTCCGATCATCTCCTCGGAATACAATGGAGTTATTTAACGGGCATTGCATGTTTTGTCTACCTTGGCTTCTACGGATGGCGCACGAGCGCAATTTTAAAAAAGCAGGGAATTGAATACGATAATGCAAGAAGTTAAATCAGTTTATTGGTTGAGTAGTTGATTTGTAAAAACCGGAGAGCATTCACAATCCTGATAACTTTTTGGAAAAATTTTCAAATAGTCAAGCATGATCCAGACAGTCGCAGCAATAGACATTGGTGGAACAAATACAGTTATTGGAATTGTTGACAGTGAAGGCAACATTCTTTCGCGGGCTTCCATTCCTACCACCGACTATCCGAATCCTAAGGATTTGGTCGAAGTAGTTTCGAAAAAAATTTTGGATTTAATTGCATTTTGCCAACTGCCAACTGCAGGCTTTGTGTTGGCCGGTGTGGGCATTGGTGCCCCAAACGGCAACTATTTCTCCGGCACCATCGAGTTCGCTCCCAATTTAAAGTGGAAAGGAGTCATTCCTCTCGCAAAATATTTTTCTGACATTCTCAACGTAAAAGCAATTCTCACCAACGATGCAAATGCAGCTGCTCTGGGCGAGATGTATTTTGGTGGGGCAAAGGGAATGAAGGATTTTATTTTCATCACACTTGGCACAGGACTGGGCAGTGGAATAGTTGTAGATGGTAAAATGGTGTATGGGCATGATGGCTTTGCGGGTGAGTTGGGACATATTATTGTGATGCAGCATGGACGGCAATGCGGATGCGGCCGGAAAGGTTGTCTGGAGCAATATTGCTCTGCTTCAGGAATCGTGAAAACATATTTTGAAATTCTGAGAAGCGCCGGTAGCGAATCGCCCAAACTTATGGGTTCAGAAAAGGTGGATGCAAAATATATTTTTGAAAAAGCAATGGGTGGGGATGAAAACGCTTTCTACGCTTTCAATTACACAGGCGAAGTATTAGGGCTGGCGCTTGCAAACAGTGTTGCTTATACAAGTCCTGAGGTAATTTTTCTTTTCGGAGGACTGGCCCAGGCGGGAGAATTGCTTTTTAATCCCACTGTGATCTCTTTCGAAAAAAACCTGCTTAATATCTATCGGGACAAAATAAAAATCCTTCCATCTTCACTCCCGGAGAATGATGCACCTATACTTGGAGCGGCGTCATTGATCTGGAATGAGCTGGACAATTGTTAATCGTTGTCGGTTATCCGTTATACGGAAACCCACAGTAATTTAAAATACTTTTCGCATCTTGCCTTCAGGAATATTCGAAAACGACAATCAAGCAACTTTTCAAAAATATGGCATCAAGAAGAATTTTTCTCAAATGGACTGCGCTCAGCGCTGCTTTGCTTTCAGTAAAGAAATCTTCTGCCCGGAAAATTTCTTTTCCTGCCGGTGAAACAAAGCCAATTGTAATTTCTACCTGGAGACATGGAATTGAAGCCAATGCAGATGCATGGAAAGTATTGGCAGAAGGAGGAAGGGCGCTGGATGCGGTGGAGAAGGGTGTCATGAACACAGAGAATGATTTGAGGAATCAGAGTGTCGGCCTCGGGGGCATACCTGATCGCGACGGCCATGTGACATTGGATGCATGCATCATGGATGAAAAAGGCAACTGCGGCAGTGTGTGTTTTCTTGAACACATCAAACATCCAATATCGGTTGCGCGCCTTATCATGGAGAAAACACCACATGTAATATTGGTGGGGGAGGGAGCACAGAAGTTTGCACTTGACAATGGGTTTACACTGGAAAAATTTGACCGTACTCCTGAATCTGACCAGGCATGGAGGGAATGGCTGAAGAAATCAGAATACAAGCCGGTAGCCAATTTTGAAAATCATGATACCATCGGAATGCTTGCCATTGACAAAGCAGGAAATATTTCCGGCTCTTGCACGACCAGCGGAATGGGTTATAAGATGCACGGCCGGGTAGGGGATTCTCCAATAATTGGTGCAGGTCTATTTGTCGATAATGAAGTTGGCGGTGCATGTGCTACCGGAACCGGAGAGGAAGTCATCCGCATTTGCGGTAGCCATACGGTTGTTGAAATGATGCGTGCAGGGCATACTCCTGAAGAAGCCTGCAAAATTGCAGTAGAAAGGATTGCGAAAAGCCCTAAGAATATCAAGGAAATGCAAATAGGTTTTCTTGCACTCAACAAGCGAGGTGAGTTTGGAGGTTATGCATTGCAAAAAGGTTTTAATTATGCGGTGAAGTCTCAGGAAATAGACAACCAGGTGCAGGATGCAAAATATCTCTGGTGAGTAATTGTTCTCTGCATTTGAAGATAATGAATCATTCATGATAAATTTTGACAATCCTTCTCAAAGTATTTCTTTTAACTTTTAACTTATGACAAGCCTCATCTTCGAAGCATGTGTAGCAAATATTGAATCAGCCCTGGCTGCAGAAGCTGCCGGTGCCAACCGTATCGAACTTTGTAATGTACTTGGAGCGGGAGGAATTACTCCTTCTTATGGAATTATTGAAACGGTACAGGAACTTATTTCTATCCCTGTGCACGTTCTTATTCGTCCGCGTGAAGGAGATTTTCTCTATACTAATGAGGAATTTGAATCGATGATACGTGATATTGAAGTCTGCAAGAATTTGGGTGTTGCAGGCATCGTAACAGGCATACTAAAAGAAAACGGCAATGTTGATCTGGAGAGGTGCCGCAAACTGGTTGCATGTGCAAACCCAATGTCAATCACCTTTCACCGTGCTTTTGACCTCACGGCTGACGCCTTCACATCAATGGAGGATATCATTCAGTTTGGTTGCAATCGGATACTGACATCAGGCCAGCGTGCAACAGCTTTTCACGGGGCAAGTTTCATTTCCGGCCTTATCAAGCAGGCGAACGGAAGAATCATTGTGATGCCGGGAGGAGGAATAAATGAAAGGAACATTGCATCACTTAGGAAGATTACCGGTGCTTCTGAATTTCACCTTTCAGCAAAAATGATAAAGCCAAGTAAAATGCTTTACAGAAATGAATTTGTGACAATGAGTGGAGAAGAAGCGGATGAATATTCGCATGACATCCTGGATCCTGATTGCTTCAGAAAAGTGAGAGAAAATGCTGTTGCCTGAAGCGCACAAAACTAATTCATCATTCATTCACGGGCTTTTTCTTTCCTCCCTGAGAATTCTCATTTTGCTATTTACAATATCTGTTCAGGCACAGAATATTTCTGTTGACCTCAACTCCAACTGGCGATTCAGAAAAACCGGGGATGCAGAGTGGATGAATGCGACTGTGCCGGGTACTATACATACAGACCTGCTTTTCAACAAAAAAATTCCACATCCTTTTTATGGAGACAACGAGCAAAGACTTCAATGGATAGATACCTGCGAATGGGAATATGATGCATGGTTTAACATCAATGATTCTGTTCTTCAGCGCAATCATTGTGAACTTATTTTCGAAGGACTTGATACGTATGCAAAAGTTTTTCTCAATAATCAGCTCCTTCTCTCTGCCGACAATATGTTTCGTACCTGGAAAGTAAACTGCAAAAAATATTTAAGGCCTGATCAGAACCATCTTCTGATTCGATTTGAGCCCGCATCTATTAAAGGAAAGGCCGCCGCGAAGAAACTACCATATACTTTGCCGGGCGAAGAAAAAATATTTACCCGAAAAGCCCAGTATCAATACGGCTGGGACTGGGGACCGCGTTTTGTATCATGTGGCATATGGCGGCCCGTGAAGATTGTTTTCTGGAATTCAATGAGAATGAATGATGTTCACCTGATCACAGAGCAACTTACAGATTCTGTTGCGAACCTTATTGCAGAAGTAAATCTTACAGTTGAAAATGCGACAACAGTATTTTTCAAGGTGATCATTGAAAATCATTCGAGGGATTCATTTTATTTTAACCGCACAATTCAGCCGGATGAAAAAATAACCAATCTATTATTCGAAATCAAAAAACCAAAACGTTGGTGGAGCAATGGTTTGGGGGATGCGTCTGTTTACAAAATTTCTGTCATGGCCACCGACCCCTTCGGTCTTTCACAGGAAAGGAATGTTTCAATAGGATTGCGCACAATTCAACTTATTCAGGAAGGCGATACCAAGGGAAAAAGTTTTTATTTTAAACTCAACGGAATTCCGGTTTTTATGAAGGGAGCCAACTGGATTCCTGCTGACAATTTCCTTTCCCGTGTTACCAGAGAAAAGTACCGGCACTTATTGATTGATGCAAAGAATGCAAACATGAATATGCTTCGTGTTTGGGGTGGAGGAATATATGAAGATGATTCATTTTATGAACTCTGCGATTCGCTGGGAATCTTAGTGTGGCAGGATTTTATGTTCGCATGTGCAATGTATCCGGGGGATAAGACATTTCTTGAAAATGTAAGTGAAGAGATTTCAGACAATATCATCAGGCTACGAAATCATCCATGCATTGCATTGTGGTGTGGCAACAATGAGATAGATGAAGGATGGAAAAACTGGGGGTGGCAGAAGCAGTTTAGGTATTCCGAAATAGATTCAGCAACGATCTGGAAAAACTACCTAAAGCTGTTTCATGAAACAATCCCTCAGAAAATTATTCAGCTTGATCCGTCACGGACCTATTGGGAATCGTCACCTTCGATCGGCTGGGGCCATAAGGAAAGCCTATTGCAGGGGGATTCACATTACTGGGGCATATGGTGGGGTATGGAACCTTTTGAAAACTACCTCAAAAAAACAGGAAGGTTTATGAGTGAATATGGATTTCAGGGAATGCCATCAATGAAATCAATCGAATCATTCACAACTGCGGGAGAGAGAAATCTTAAATCAACTGCAATTAAAAATCATCAAAAGCACCCGACAGGTTTTGAAACGATTGATCATTACATGAAAGACTGGTACAAGCAGCCGAAGGATTTTGAGAGTTATGTTTATGTGTCGCAGTTGCTTCAGGCTGAAGGAATGATTGCTGCCATTGAAGCACACCGGGGCGCAAAACCCTATTGTATGGGTACGCTTTACTGGCAGCTTAATGATTGCTGGCCTGTGACAAGCTGGAGCAGCATTGATCATTCCGGCAGATGGAAGGCATTGCATTATGCTGTCCGTGAATCCTATAAGAAATATGTAATAACTGTTGTAGATACAGCGCAGCTTTTCACTGTGCGGATTACATCAGACGATACTGCATTTACGAAAGCAACCCTCAGAATATCAGCAGAAGATTTTTCAGGAAATATTTTATGGCGGGATTCTGCATTTGCATTCCTGTCTCAGGAACAATCCACCATCGTTTACAAATCGAATATAGCCGATCTGACTTATGCGATCAATCCATATCGCACTTTTTTAAAAATGCAACTGGTGAAAAACGAGAATGTGCTGGCGGAAAAAATTTATTATTTCAAAAGACCCAAAGAGCTGAGCCTGGAGAAACCCCAAATTGTCTATTTAGTGCAAAAGCAGGAAAATGAAATTGTCATTTCGCTTTCTTGCAATACGCTTGCAAAGAATCTCTTCCTTGACATAAAAGATGGCGAGTCGCATTTTTCTGAAAATTATTTTGACCTCCTGCCGCGTGAAATAAAAACAGTTTTGATGCATTCGACTTTGAGCGCTGATGAAATCCAGAAAAAATTAATCTTCAGGACTCTTTTTGATACTTTTTGAAAAATAAATTGATGATGACAATAGCAGCCGGGATCAACAGAAGGATATCTGTATGTAGCAGGTATCGCATTTCAATATTCCGGTAGAAGAAGGAGATGTACAAATACCAGGACGACATATAACTCATCACAAACACAAGAAACTTTCTTTCTATAGTATTACTTTTGTAGGCAATATATATTCCGAATACACCAATGATAATTAGTATAGAGCGGAAGATAAAAAGGAGGTTTGAAAACAATTTTACAGCACTGCTTTTATTCCCGTAAAGTGAAATCTTCAGCAAACACTTCTGCAGGTTTTCAAGAGGAATGGTAATCCAGTAATGAAAGGCGTGTATTGTTTTTTGTTTTTGAAGAAGCGATCTGAAAATAATTTGTATTGTTGAATCGCATGGATTTTCTGGAGCCTCAAGTGTCGGTGAAATCCGTTCACCCCATTTCCAGTAAGCGAATCCGGTGCCGCAGGTCCGGCATAGTGTCACAGCAGAATCGAGCAAGGCTGAATCACCGGGATCTATATATGCTTCCGCAGGCCATTCCACTTTTTCATCTTTTAAAATCTGAAAGTAGTAACTGGTATGATCTGTACTTATGCTGTGAGTAAAATCCAGGAATGACATAAAATCAGGAGACCAATGATAACCCATTTTCAAATCCTGAGAAAACAGAACTCGGTTCTGCAGAAAATAATTTCTGGCTGGCCACAAGCCATAGGTGAAGAGTATGGCAATGCAAAAGACGAATGCATGTTTGATTTTATTTTTAAATTTGTTGTCGCCGGAAAACAAGAATGTCCCTGCAACAAACAATATTCCAAAAGCGCATTGGAGCCTTATCAGTGTAGCTATTCCTCCGGCCAGTCCGCTCAGGAAAGCGGCCCGATATGAATTTTTTTGAAAAGCAAAGTGAATGCTAAGTAAAAGAAAGAATACGCTTGATGTTTCAGCATAAAGTACAGGGGTCCATATAATCGCAAAAGGATATATGGCATACAAAAGACCGCACGTATTTGACAGCAATATTTTTGATTCAGCATCAGTATTTTTCGCCACTCCTTTTGCAATCCTTGAAAAAATATATATAGATGTAATGTCCATCAGCACCTGCACTCCAACAAGAATTTTCCAGGCAAGCACATAGTTTTTTAAAGCCAATAAATAGCATATTCCGAAAAGAAAAGAATAGCCCGGTGGACGAAAAAATTTTCCGGCCTCTACAGCGCTACTCACGGTGAAAGTGCCATAATCATACAGGTGGATAAAGGCCTTAAACCATGAGGACGTGTCACCCTGTATAAAGTAATCTGCGTGCCCAAAATATATTGGTCCTCCTATAAAAAGAAAAAGCAGACGTAATACAGCGCCCAGCGCAATAATCCAGCCGATTGAATTATCTTTTGATAAAAAATGGCGGAACGATTTCAACAGAGGCAATTAAAAAAAAGGGCGTTATTTATTTTTGATAATCTTATCGATTACGAACAAGGGTCGGTTACGAACCTGCTTGTAAATGCGAAGAACATATTCACCAAGTATGCCGATGGAAATTAACTGGACACCACTAAAAAGGCAAATTGCAATGATAAGCGTGGTGAAACCTTCAGGGACATAAATGCCAATCATTTTTTTTATCAGGATGTATAAAATATAAATGAGAGAGATGCATATTGTTGAAATGCCCAGCCGCGTAATGAAGCGTACGGGTAAATCACTGAAATTGAAAATGCCATTGAATGCCAGTTCGAATAGTTTTTTCCAGTCATACTTTGTTTCTCCTGCGAGACGTGCATCACGATTGTATTCGAATCCGGTTTGCTTGAAACCAATCCACGCCCGCATGCCCCGGAGATAACGGCTTTCTTCCGGCATCAGGTTCATCTGATTCACTACCCGTCTGCTCAGCATAGAGAAGTCGCCGGAATCAATCGGGATCTTGGTATTCGAAACTCGTTTTTGTAAACGGTAATACAGCCAGTAAAAAAATTTTTTCATTTCCGACTCTTTCCTGTTTTTTCTAACTGCATAAACCACATCGAATCCTTCCTTCAGTTTCACGTAAAAATTCATCAGTAATTCAGGAGGATCCTGCAAGTCTCCATCAATAATAAGAACTGCTTCTGTGCCGGTTGCAACTGACAATCCCGCTGTTACGGCCAACTGATGTCCATGATTTTTCGATAAAATTAATCCGGTAAAAAGTGAATCTGTAGTTGCCAGATTATTAACTAGTGTGGCAGTGCTATCGGTGCTTCCGTCATCAACCAAAATCACATCAATATCTTCCCCGGAAGAAGTAATGACCTTTTGAAGCCTCTCAATTAGAGGAGCAAATACCTTTTCCTCATTGAATAAGGGAACAATAATTGAAATTTTGGGGTTGCCCATGGAATTGGGTAAAAATACATTTATCTCTTCATTGAACAAATTCCCTAAAATTATGCACCGGTTCAATTTAAGGGAATCTGGCTCGCCTTATATGAGAACTCATTTACAGGCGATTCTATATTATTTTGTTTGTTCAGTAGGGTATTCTTTAAGTCTTGCAGCCATTTTTCCCATCTGCTCTTTTAGTGGTCGGGTTTTATTGTCTTTTCGAACAAAAATTGGATGCAGGGAAGGTGTATGAAAGGTGTGCCTGAATTGCTGCCCGTAGTATCGTTTTCGGCAATTTAATCGATCGCCATTGGCATCGGGCAGTTCGCCCGGCAAACCATATATATCGGTCATCTAAAACACCCATCTGATAGGTGTTTTGCCTCCAATCCCTACACGGTTTATACGATAAAAAAATAATTGCTCAGTGGAAAAATTATCCTACTTTTGAACTCTTTTTATAGAAATACAACACTATTTAAATAGTAAATTCCATTATCACACATCAAATAAAATTCATTAATAATTTATAATTTTAGAAATATGAGAACTAAAAATTACTTTAAATCATGGTCGGTCGGATTGTTCACGCTGCTTCTTTTGGGTAGTGGTGCAATCAGCAATGCGCAAACTGTGACCATCGGAACTACAAGCGGGATTGGTACTACTACAAGCTACCCATGTCCGATTCAGGACTTCTACTATGGAACACGTGTACAGTTTCTTTATACTGCCTCAGAACTTGCCGCAGTAGGAATTACCAGTGGTGCTACAATTAACGAGATCGGATGGATAGTTCAGGCAACAACTATTGCCGGACATTTACAGGAAGGGTACTCAATTTCATTACTCAATACTGCTGTATCTACACTTGATTTGAATAGCTGGGAAGCAGGAGCATCTTTGGTTTATGGTCCAGTCAATTATTCATATACTTCCGGATATGCAGGTAATGTAATGTTTACCACATCGCCATTTACCTATGCAGGCGGCAACCTCATTGTAGAGGTTTGCGGTGGTTTATCAACAGGAGGTTATGTGCTTAATCCGCAATGCGAAGAAACCCAGGGACTTGCTTTTAACGGATCTCATCAGTGGAGACAGGACGTTGCTGACGGCTGCCCGAATACTGATCCCACCAACTACGCTACCCAGACTTCGCGTCCGGTTTTGGTTGTTACATACATTGCCGGTGCACCATGCTCAGGAACTCCAACTCCGGGAAACTCAAATGCTTCAGCCAACCCTGTTTGTGCCAATACGAATTTCAGTCTGAGTATGCAGAATTTTACACTTGGAAGCGGGGTAACTTATCAGTGGCAATCTTCACCGGATGGAACTACCTGGACTGATATTGTTGGTGCAACCAGTTTTACAGCAACTACTTCACAAAGCGGAGATACTTATTATCAGTGTATCGTTACCTGTGCCGGCAGCGGTACCGGAACTTCAAATCCTTTGCTTGTAACTACAGGTCAGTGTTATTATATGTGTTCTCAAGGAACAAATGTTACTCTTACTGATTCCGTTAATGCATTTTTTGATTCAGGTGGCCCAAATGGTAATTATTTTTTAGGTGAAACATGCACATTGCTGATTGCTCCATCCTGTGCAGTTACAATTACGCTCAACTTTTCTGCTTTTAATGCTGGTTTTGGAGGAGTGATGAACGTATATGACGGTCAGACTACTGCTGATCCCTTGGTATTAACAGCTTCAGGAAGTATTGTTCCTGCTCCGGTTACATGTACTTCAGGTTATATGCTCATCCTTTGGACCTCTGATGCATTCAATGCAGCAAGCAGCGGATGGGCAGCCAACTGGACTTCTGTTATTGCAGCCAGCACAGCTCCTATTGCGAGTTTTGGTGTAAGCACGCATACGCCTCCGCTCAATGCAGGGGTTCATTTTTATGACTACAGCGGTGGTGGAGTTCCTACTTCATGGATTTGGGATTTCGGCGACGGCAATACTTCAAACGTTCAGAATCCGACACATGCTTATGCTGCACCTGGCACCTATTACATTACATTGTATGCTTTCTCTTGCACACAATCTGATACTGCATATGATTCAGTAGTGGTGCAAAATGCTCCGCAGGTTATTGTTTATCCTGATACGCTTTCTGCAACAGTACAGTGCGGCGACTCAGTTTCATTTGCATTGACAGTTGTGAATCTCACCGGAGGAGAACTTGTTTACAACACAACCGGTTCGAGCAGTTCCAATATCCAGATGCTTGCAATGAAGTATGGAACAGACTTGTTTGATGAGTATCCCAAGACTCTGGCTGCCATCAATGCATTCTTTACCAACTATACACTTACGGAAACCAATACCAACAATGCCTCCACACTGGCCAACCTGCTTGTAGGAAAGAATGTATTGTTGATACCTGAACAGGAGACAGCCAATCCAGCTGTGTTCAACAGTTTCACTTCTGTCTTCAATATGTTCTTGCTGAATGGCGGAACGATCATTCAATGCGGAACAAGTGCCGGACAGGATTCAACACTCACTACTACAGGCTTATGGCACGGGAATTACGTAACAGATATCGGAAATGGCTTTACAACCTTTACCGTTGACAGTATGTCTCATCCGATTATGGCAGGCATCTCAGGAAATCTGATCACCGCGCCGTCTGCAACTGACGTAATTAATTTCACTGATGCAGACAGGCATGTTTTGGCACAGTATCAGGGAGATGACGTTGTTGCTTTCAGAAACGTTAATAATGGTAAAGTGATTTATCTCGGATTTGACTACTACAACTCGAATGATGACACAAAGAAGATGATCGCCAACGCTGTTCAGTGGGGTGGTCAAAGCGGACTTCCTTCCTGGATTACTATGGATATTACTACAGATACCGTTACAGCCGGTGATTCATCCATTGTTACTGTTGTTTTCCATGCAAGTGGTATTCCTGCCGGCACCTATTATGGAGTTATCGGAGTTACTACCAATGATCCAAATACTCCATATGTTGCCGTAAACTGCACAATGACTGTTGTTGGAGATCCGATCATTGCAATGTCTGAAACCTGCCTCACTTTTGATACAGTGCTTGCAGGCAATACAAACGTTCAAACATTTAACATTATCAATGATGGTTGCGATTCACTTGTGATCTCAAACTATCTGGCAAGCTCTCCTGAATTCACTGTAAGTGCTCCAAACAATATTCTGTTACCGGGCACTTCGATGGTGGTTTCAGTTACATTCCATCCATTAACAGCTGGGGCGTACAGCGGTACATTGCTGATTCAAAACAATGATAATGATACCACGATCTGTCTGAATGGATTTGCAATACCGGCGCCGGTTATTGATTCCATTTTCAGTACAGTAAGTCAATTTGTTCCGGCATGTTCAGGAACAGACTCAACAACATTTACAATTCATAATACAGGTGGAAGTAATTTGATCTTCACAATAACAGGTGTGCCTTCATGGGCAACTATTTCTGCCAATAGCGGAACAATTGCTGCCGGTGATTCTTTGGTGATTACTGTTGTAATGAATTCCGGTACTATTACCGGCGGACCTATCAGTGCTAATTTGACTATTGCATCAAATGACCCAGTGGCTCCAAGCAGACTCGTACCACTAACTATGGATGTTGGTACAAATCCATGCTTCACAATCAACGGCGTTATTGACGCTTGCACAGGTATTGCAACATTTACTTCAACAGTCATTGTAAATGCACCTACGAGCTGGACATGGGATTTTGGTGATACAGGAATCGGCAATACCGCCAATCCTACACACCAGTATGGAGAACCAACCGGTACCATTATTAATGTAATTGCAATTGGATGTACTGCTGGTGGTTGTGATACACAGTATGTAACGCTTACAATGCCTCTTGTAACAGGTCCTGAAGCTGCAGCTTGTTTACCTGCTACACTTGATCCAAGTACAGGAGGAAGTTTGGGAATTGGCATAACCTTCGTTCAATTGGGTAACATCAATAATACCAGCACAGGTTCAGCCAGCGGATATCAGAATTTCACTTGTTCCGATACAACAACCCTCAATCCAACGGATTTTTATACATGGGTAGTGAGGACTGGTCAGACCTATGAGGAAACTGTAAAAGGTTATATAGACTTTAACAATGACGGTGCTTTTGATCCTGTAACTGAATTGATATTTGAAGATTCTGCTGTTGTTTATAATCACTCCGGTCTTACTATTCAGATGCCAACCACTGCAGTAATGGGTGTTGCACTTAGAATGCGTGTTCAAAGTGAATACAGCGGAAATCCTGAGCCGAATGGCTGTATTGACCTGTTGTACGGACAAAATGAAGACTATACTGTTTTCATGGACACTGATTATCTGGTTAACAAGATTAATCCGTTCTCAGCTCCAGTAGGACTTTCTGTTTATCCAAATCCATTCAGCAAAGCTGCTACCATCGAATATTCAATTACCTCATCTCAGAAAGTTTCTGTTGAAGTATTTAACCTTGTGGGAGAAAAGATTCAGCAATTTGTATCTGATGAACTTCAGGCGGCCGGCAGGCATACTTATGTCTTTAACGAGGAAACACCTGGTGTGTACTTTGTGAAGTTAACGGTTGATGGAGAGAGTAAAATTGTGAAACTGGTACATGTTCAATAAAGAATAATCGATTATCACAAATAAAACGGGCAGTCAAAATGATTGCCCGTTTTATTATACAAGGTTTTGATACCATTACTCAGTTCAAATTAATCCCAAAATGTTTCTGGTATAATGCCGATAGATTAGCTGTTACTGTGTACTACAAAGGTTATGTGACATTTAAAAATTGTTGACAAGTATTCTAAATGTTGCCTAAGTAATGACCGAAGTAGTATATTTCAAAAGCCGGAAGGCGCATTGAACTTTTACAGATACCGCATCGGTATAACAGTAATATTTCCTTGAGGAATCGTAATTTGCAGCGATGAAATTTGAAAAGCATATTTTTATCTGTACCAATCAGCGCAAAGATGGTGAACGCAAATCCTGTGGCGAGGCATGCGGAATTGAACTGGTGAAGGCATTTAAGAAGTTAATTAAGGAAAAAGGCTTGCAGGGAAGGATGAGGGCACAACGTTCAGGATGCCTTGATGCATGCGATTTCGGACCGAGTATGGTCGTTTACCCGGAAGGAGTATATTACGGAGGTGTTCAGCCGGAAGATGTAGAGCAGATTATTAATGAACACCTCACTGAAAACAAACCAGTTCAGAGACTGATTATTGATTTTTCAAAACAATTGCCTGCAAGTGACTGATCTGATACCGGAAAAATACCGTGATGACGAAGAGATCATCAGACTAACGGTGCAACAATTAATAAAGGATTTGGGATCCTTAAGTCCGGAGTTCCTGTTTTCCGGACAAAAAACCACGATGTTCGAGGAACTTGCAATCCAGGTCGCTGAAGTATTGGGCAAGATCCGCAAATCGAATCCTGCTTTATTAAGGGTTCTTTTATACCGGGTTGATATAAGAGAAAGCGAGATTTCTGGATCCGCAGACCCCGGTTCGCTCAAAACCCTGGCCGAAAAGATTATACTGCGGGAATTTCAGAAAGTGCTTACAAGGCGTTTTTTCTCAGAAGGAGGCAAGTAATTTGTTCATGAAATTCCGTGATTTCTTAACAAAACTTTGACATTTAGATGTTGTAACATTAATTATCTTTACATCAAATAAGGGAGTCATTATGAAACAAAATGAATTCAATGAAAAAGTATCGGAGGAATCCAGGCCACTGACAGGATTTGCGTTGAAACTTACTCATAACATGGATGACGCAGAAGATCTCTTGCAGGACACAATGCTAAAAGCATTTTCGAATAAGGAAAAATTCAGGGAAGGAACCAACCTGAAAGGATGGCTGTTCACAATCATGAAAAACATCTTCATCAACAAATATCGCCGGGCGATGAAGAGCAAGATTTTCAATGATGATACGGATAACCAGTTTTACATCAATTCGGCAACGAATACTTCCCGCAATGACGGTGAAACAGCCTTGGCAATGAAAGACATCAATGCTGCGATTGACAGGCTGTCGGATAACCTCCGTACCCCTTTCATGATGAGTTATACAGGTTATAAATACGAAGAGATTGCCGATTCACTGAAAATTCCATTGGGAACCGTTAAAGTACGGATACACAATGCCAGGAAGGAACTCATGAAAAACCTCGGAGCCTATGGCGTTGGACGAAGAAAGTAGTTTGATACGTTATGATTAGAAAAGCCGGTATTTAAAGTGCCGGCTTTTTCTTTACATTAAAGTTGTCTTCTTACTGAGTACTACGTAGGTAATGCGACATAAAAACATTGAAATTAACAGGTTGATAAGCATTCTGAATGTTGCCTTAGTAATGACCGAAGTAGTATCTTCGCTTCAAATTCTAAGACAATGAAATTTGGAGTAGTCGTTTTTCCGGGAAGTAACTGTGACGAGGACATGGTATATGTACTACGCACCGTGATGAAACAGCAGGTTGTTAAACTCTGGCACAAAGATCATAGCCTGCAGGGCAGTGATTTTATTGTATTGCCTGGCGGGTTTTCATACGGCGATTACCTGCGCAGCGGGGCCATTGCACGTTTTTCTCCCATCATGAAAGAGGTCATTGAATTTGCCGGAAAAGGAGGATATGTTTTTGGAGTGTGCAACGGCTTCCAGATATTATGCGAGTCAGGATTGCTGCCGGGGGCATTGCTGGCCAATGTTTCACATAAATTCAGTTGTAAGAATATATACATCAAAGCGGAACACAATGATTCTCTTATCACTTCATCAGTTGATGCTTCATGTGCTTTAAAAATTCCGATCGCACACGGGGAAGGAAATTATTTTACTGACAGCGATACCTTACAAACCCTGAAAGACAACGGGCAGATTCTTTTCCGGTATTGCGATGCAAATGGAAATATCAATGCAGAATCCAATCCGAATGGTTCACTTGAAAACATTGCAGCAATCTGCAATAAGGAAAAAAATGTTTTTGGTATGATGCCTCACCCTGAACGGGCATCCGACAATGAACTCGGAAATACAGATGGTAAAGTTATATTTGAATCAATCCTCAGCCTGGTGAAAGCATGATGTAATTTCTCATGTAGAGAGGTTTTACATCAATACAAAATCAATTTCTTGCGCAGACTGTTATTTCCTGTGTTGATCTCTGCAGAATAAATTCCACGCGACCAGTTTGCAGCAGGGATATTCACCATTTCTTTAGTTAACCGCTCACTAAAAATTTCCCTTCCTACAGCGTCATAAATTTTCAATTCGCATGTATTTCTTGCATCCGCTTTTGAAATAAAAACGGTGAAAGAATTTTGAGCCGGGTTCGGATAGATGATGAAATTACTTTCTCTCAAAACATTTTCAATTCCGGCTGCATCCAGTGTAACCTGCACACAATCTGAATCGCTGCAATTGTTGAGATCTGTCACAGTTACACAATACAAGCCGTTTGTATCTGCTGTGATACTCTGTGAAGTCGCACCGTTGTTCCAGAGATAACCCGAAAACCCTGATCCGGCATCGAGGAGATAGGTTACGCTATTGGTGGATATATCCGGTCCGAAATCAAAAATTGGCGGAGCAAAAACTGTAACGTCCTGAGTAATTGTATCAGTGCAAATTCCGTCTGATGCGAAGAGGATAACGGTAAATGTATTTGCAGTCTGGTAGGTATAAGATGGATTTACAAGTGTTGAATTACCGGTACCATCGCCGAAATCCCAGGCATAGCTTGTTGCTCCGGAAGAAGCATTGGTAAAATCAATCACATTGCCGAGACAGGTACTTGATGCAGTGAATCCGGCAACAGGAGATGGATAAACAACTATATAATCAATCATTGTATCAGCATCGGCACAGGAACCTACGGAGGCATTCAGGGATACGGTGTAAGTTCCGGGTGTGTTATACGTGTAAGTAGGATTTTCGAGAATTGATGTTGCGCCATTGTCACCAAAACTCCAGAGGTAATCGGTAGCATTGGTTGTAGTGTTTAAAAAACTAACGGTGAAAGGCGCACATCCCGTTGTTGAAGCAATGGAAAAAGCAACCTGCGGAGCTGTATTCACGCTTACAATTCCAGTTGTGGTGTCAGTGCAACTTGGGGCGGTTACGGCAACCAACTGAACCGTATAAAGACCTGTATTGGCATAAGTGTAAGAAGGATCCGATTGATTGGAAGTCCCTGTGGCATCACCGAAATCCCATGTATATCCAACAGCCCCTGTAGAAGTATTGGTAAACTGGAAAGCATCACCGAGGCAAACGGCCGGGGCATTGGAGGTAAAGCCGGCTTCAGGTAAGGGGTTTACGGTTGCTGTAACAGGTACCCGGCTGCTTGGGCACAGAGAACCTGTTCCGGCTTCCACATAAAAGATTGTAGTAACAGTAACATTGGCAACGTAAGAATTGATATTTCCCTGCAGCATTATACCACCCGAGGATGAATCCCACCAACTGATCGGGCTTCCGGAAGAGGCCAGCAGCGTGACATTGCCGGGTCCACAACGCTGTGCTGAATAGACGGTTGGTTGAGGGGTTACAGGGAAAACATAAGCTGTAACTGCAGTGCGGGTACTTGTTCCACAAGCATTGCTTGCTTGTACCCAGAATGTTGTCGTGTTTGAAATCGAAGTGCTGTAAGTCGGTCCGGGTCCAAGAGATACACCCCCGGTCGGACCGCTGAACCAATCGATGTTGTAAGTAGATGTTGCTGTTAAGGTAACGGTGCCGGGCCCGCAACTCGTATCGCCAATAGCAGTTGGAGGCGTCGGAAGCGCATTGAGTGTAATCGTGGAGTCACATGAATTCATTGCCGGGTACACATCATTGTTGGTTGAAGTGAAGCAGTGGAAATTAAATACCCCGCCTGCCGAAGTATTAATGGTTGTGGTGAAAGTGTGGTTCGTAAAATTTGGGGGAGAAATGGTTCCTGTAAAGGTCTGGCCCAGAGTTTGGTTAATGGCTCCTGTAATAATTACCGTGTCAGGAAAAGTACTTACAGCGGTATCTCCAAAATTTCTGACCGTGATTGTAACAACTGTATTCGCGCTGCCGCAGGAACCGTTGACCGGTGAAACCAAAGCAGTAACGGTGCAATAAATGAGGTGATTGTACAATAAGCCGTTGCTGTCAACTTTTATGACTATTGCATCTTCATAATTAAAACCAAAGCTGGCTGTGTATCCGCAGAGAATATAACCGCCATCAGAAGTCTGGCAACCGCTGTATCCGTGGTCATGGTTTTCGCCTCCGAATGTATACGCCCATGTAGAATCACCATTGACATTTGTTTTAAAAAGCCATATATTGGAAATGATGGCAAGATTACTCTGTGTAGTTCCTGTGAGAATATACCCGCCGCCTGTAACATTTTCTACCCTGTGGAAATCATCAGGTGATGAACCACCATACGTTTTACCCCACGTTACAATTCCGAAAGTGTCAGTTTTTATTAAATACCCGTCGTCACTTAATGAACTGTCTGTTGAACCGCAGATAATAAATCCCGGGCCATTCGCCGGACTGGAGATTTGTATGGACTCTGCATTTTCGTTCTTGCCGGCGATTCCGCTTCCAAACGATCTTGTCCAAATGGTATCACCAAGGGGGTTCGTCCGCACAAGGTAAATTTCTCCAGACAAAGCACCGGAAACCGTTTGTCCAGCTAAGATAAATCCGCCATCAGGAAGTTCTTTCAGTGAATTTGCTTCTTCATAAGATGTACCGCCGTAGGTTTTCATCCATGTCAGGCCGCCACTTGCGTTCAACTTGATAAGAAATGCATTGTAAGAGCTGATTCCGCTGTTCGTGTAACCACACATTGCATAGCCACCGTCAGATGTTTGAATTATGTCCTGCGCGCGTTCTTTCTGGGTGCCGGCATAAACAAAATGCCATTGCTCATTCCCGTTCCCATCTAATTTCATATAATATGCGTCGTTGGAACCATTCCCATAGCTTGATGAATATCCGCACAAAATAAATCCGCCGTCAGATGTATTATTCACTTTATAAAACAAATCAGACTTCCCGCCATTAAAAGTGCGGGTCCACATAGTATCTCCAAGAGTTGTCAAACGCACAACATATGCATCCGAATCATTGGCGCTCCAATGGGAAGTATAACCGGCAGCAATGTATCCGCCTGACGGAACCTCCTGAACACTCCGGAAAACGTCTGTGTTGCTCTGAACAAAAAGTTTTTCCCATGTAACCTGGGCAGTGCTGTAATTGGATAAGAATAGTGTGAAACAGAGAAATTTAATGGTTTTATTCATTGTACAAGAATTTTTTCAATAAGAAAAAATAACCCCGTCTTATATGTGACAGGGTTATCGTTTGTTTCGTTGTTATTCGATAATTATCCGTTGGGTATCAACAGCATTTTCTCCAAATAATCGGAGGAAATAGATACCCTTTGCCAGGTTCAAAAGATTCAATTCCTGTTTTTTCAAACCGGAGACGTTTTTTGAAAGAATAAGTCTTCCGGCATTGTCAACAATGTTAAGCAATTTGAAATCACCGGATGAAGGTAAGAAAACTGAAATATTTCCTGTAGAAGGGTTTGGAGTAACGGTTACCACACCGGATTGATCCAGGTTGCCGATTCCAACCATGAAATCTAAATTGATGCAATCACTGTTTGAACAGTTGTTTGTATCCGTTACAGTCACGCAGTAATCCCCGCTCACACCATTGATGGTAACGGTTTGAGTTGTTTCTGTTGTAGACCACAGGTAGGCAGAGAATCCAGCTCCTGCATCAAGTGTATAGCTGGTGGCGCCGGTATGGATCGTATCAGGTCCCAGAGAGACAGCGGGCAAAGCATTTACTGTTGCATTTGCGGGTACCTGCTGGCTTGGGCAAACAGTGCCAGCCACAGCATAATAAACAACTGAGGAAGTAATTGATGGCGTGGTGAATGAATTTCCCGTGCCAACTATATTTCCCTGGTCATCGTACCATGTGATCGGATCGGCAGCAGTTGCATTCAGCGTAACAGTACCGGAACCGCAAACACTGCCACTTGTTGTAACCGGATCAGCACTTATTGGATTTACTGTAGCTATTGCAGGAACCTGGTTGCTTGCACATAGATTCATTGCAACTGCGTAGTAAGTGGCAGTCTGGGTAAGGACAGGGGTGGTAAAAGTTGTTCCCGTGCCAACTACATTTCCCTGATCATCATACCATGTAATTGGATCGGTTGCAGTTGCAGTAAGGGTCATACTTCCTGAACCACAAATGCTGTCGTTGGTTGTTACAGGATCGGCACTTGCCGGCTCTACATTGATAATCGCTGCCACCTGCTGGCTTGGGCATTGGGTACCGGCAACAGCATAATAAACAGTTGTTGCGGTGAGAACCGGTGAGGTGAAAGACGTACCCGTACCAACAATATTACCCTGGTCATCGTACCAGGTGATAGAATCCGGAGAGGCAGCAGTTAAAGTTCCTGTATTGTTTGCACAGATGCTATCATCTGTAGTTGTGGGATCAGCAGATATGGCTGCGATAACCGCATCAACTGTATCAAGGGCACTCGGACATGCCAGTGAAGTTTGTGCATAGTAAGTAGTAGTTGCAGTAAGTGAAGGTGTTGTAAACGGTGAACCTGTTCCAACAAGATTTCCCTGGTCATCGAACCAGTAGATTGTATCGCTTGCCGTTGCAGTCAGCGTAACCGTACCCGGTCCGCAGTTGAAATTTGAAACAGTAACCGGTGGAAGGTTTTCCACAATAGTTGCAGTAACCGGAACACGTGCACTCATGCAGTCTCCGTCAGTTGCCTCGGCATAGTAAACAGTTGTAGTCGAAAGCACAGGAGTGGTGAAATTGATACCGGTTGAAATAATTGCTCCGCCTGTAGGCACATCATACCAGTTTACCGTATTGTTTGAAGAGGCCGAAATAACCATGCTACCCGGTCCGCAATTCGAACCATCTACACCAACCGGATCATTGATTGTTGTAATCCAGGCATTGACAGGTGTACGTGCACTTACGCAGGTGCTTTGTGCTTCTGCATAGTATGTAGTGTTAACTGTAAGCACAGGTGTTGTAAATACCGGACCGGCACCAACCTGGTTTCCTCCTATTGCAGCGTCGAACCATAAAATGTTATTGATAGAAGTTGCTGAAAGGTTTACTGAAATCGGACCGCAGGCTGTTGCATCAGTCCCCACCGGTGGTGTGGCGCTGTTAATGATTGCCTGTACAGCAATCCGGTTGCTCGGGCAGATACTACCTGCCTGTACATAGTAAGTAACTGTTGAATTTAAGAATGGTGTATTGAAAGGGCTGCCTGTTGCAACGAGGTTTCCGCCGGTTGGTGCATCATACCAGTACACCTGGTCTGCAGCAGCAGCGGTGAGCGTAACAGAACCGGGTCCGCAACGGTTCACATCAGCAGTAACAGGATCGGTTGAAACATGTTCTATGATTGCCTGAACAGCTATCCGTGGTGTACAACCTCCCACTTCAATATAATAAGTTGTGGTAGAGGTCAGCACCGGCGTTGTGTAAGTGGATCCGGTTGCGAGCAGGATGCCACCAGTAGCTGAATCATACCAATCAATAGTCCCTGAAGAACTCGCAGTAAGTGTTACAGAGCCATTTCCGCACCGGGTAACGTCAAAAGCCGTGGTGTTCCCGGTTCCGATTGTTGCAGTAGCAGGGATTCTGTTGCTGACACAGTTTTCATACGGAACAAAAATGTACCAGTCATAAAAGTAGTAGTAGTAACTCAGGTTTCCGGCAGTCGGAGCATAAATTTCAATTGTTTGTGAAACATCATAATTGCTGTAGTTGGCACCGCTGTTATTTCTGTATAGCTGATCACTGCCTGCTCCCAGAACCAGTTTTAAATCATTGGCCTGGGGGACATCAAAGTTCAGATAAACACGTTGTGCTCCAACAGCAAGATTGTACGTGCCGGTTTGAAGAACCTGGTTGTTAGCATTACGTAATTCGATGGTTCTGTTACCTGCAGTATTAGCATATACAAGGACTGATATAAGTTTAAAGAATTTTCGGGCATCAAATGCAAGTCCATAGGTGCCGTTAAGATAACCGCCGTTTCCGATGGCATTGCTGATTGCTCCGACTTTATCGCCCTTGCCGGTTTGATTTTCTGCGTAAAAAGTAGTTGTTGAATTGATTGATGGAGTAGTAAAGGATGCACCACTGCCGACCATTCTGCCTCCGGTGTCATACCAGAATAATGAGTCATTCCCGGTTGCGCTTAAGCCAAGAGTTGCAGGTCCGGCGCAAGCCACTGCAGATGTTGTTACAGGATCGGATGCAGGAAGAATCACATCAAGGGTTGATGTAATTGTATCATTTGTATATGATATATCACCGTTGCGGTGTATCGTATAAGCTTTCAGTGTGTAGGTTCCCAGACTGAGAGAATTAAACAATTGCGGACTGAACGTAAATGAGACGGAAGTGTTCGGTGCAACAGAGCCGATCATTGTATCCTGGTATAACTGAGTTCCTCCGGGCCCGGTTACAGAAAGATAGCAAACGATATTTGTTTCATTGGTTCCGCCATAGTTTGTGATGAGTAGTTTAATAGGTGAGCCGGAATTGGAGCAGATAATATTTGTAGGGGCTTCAATTCTGTCGATTGCAATATCTTTTGTTACACCACCACCGGGTCCGATTTTAACCAATCCGAAATTGAGCCGGTTTGCCTGGTTTCGGTAATAGCCAAAGAAAGCATAACCGCCATCAGAAGTCTGAACACCACGATACGCATGGTCGTGGTATGCCTGCCCGTAATGCTGTGTCCATTCAATTACACCGCCGGAGTCAGTTTTAACCGCATAATAATCAGGGTTAATGACGCCAAAGCTGCGTGTAATCCCGGCCAAAATATAACCTCCATCGCTGGTAGGTTCAATAGTTTTACCCCCATCTTTCTTTGTGCCACCGTAAGAGTGTGCCCACAAGCTGTCACCGTTTGCATCAGTGCGGATCACCCAGAGGTCAGACTCACCATGCCCGTCATAGGCAGTATCTGCATCTCCGCACAAAATGTATCCGCCACCTGGAACATTCTGAACATAATGCGCTTCGCAGAGATGGCCGGTTGCAAATGTTTTATGCCACTGTTCTGTACCCAACGGATTTGTTTTTATAAGATAAAATGCAGAGGTTGAATCATAGCTGTAAGATTGTCCGCTGATAATGTATCCGCCATCAGGTGCAATCTGAATGGAGTTTCCGATTTCATAGCTGCCTCCGCCTAAATTCTTTTGCCACTGAAGCACTCCTGATGAATTGGTCTTAATCAGCCAGATGTCATAATATCCCGTTCCATTTGTATAGTTAACTCCCACGCATGCATAACCCCCGTCACTTGTCTGCACAACTGCCTCGATCTGTTGTA
Source organism: uncultured Flavobacteriales bacterium (assembly GCA_964356415.1). GTDB lineage: Bacteria > Bacteroidota > Bacteroidia > AKYH767-A > 2013-40CM-41-45 > JAPLDB01. The sequence goes on along the minus strand of CAYHHK010000035.1, from coordinate 8,269 downwards.
AGCCGGTGTCGCCATAGGTTTTCGTCCATTGCGTATTTCCTGCTGCATCAGTTTTCACAAGGTAGCCATCATCGCCTCCTGCACCGGAAGAATTTGTGATTCCGGCAAGGATGTATCCGCCATCACTGGTAATTTTAACCATGTTTGCAAAATCGAATTGGGTACCACCTTTTGACTTCTGCCATTGTATATTTCCGTATGCATCGGATTTAACCAGCCACATGTCGCTTTGACCGTTGCTGTAGGTGGTTGTTCCGCCTGTCATGATGAAGCCACTGTCAGCAGTTTGCTCCATCCAGCGTCCGTCTTCATCATACGTACCACCGTATTGGGTATTAAAAGTTATTTGGGCAGAAGCCTCATTGATGAAAAATACTGTAGCTGCAACAGCAATAGATAAGAAAATTTTTTTCATTGGTTATTGGGGTAAGATTTGGGCAGTAAAGGTATGAATCGCTATTGAGTCAGAGCCAGGATTTTTGTAAAATTAATGCACAGAGTGGTGAATGGGTACGGTATTGAGGGCAGCGGCAAAGAAAAATGTTTCATTGCTGCAGGATGGAAATCTGTTAAATCAAAACCTGGTCTGAAAAGATTAAAAAAAAAGGTGAGCAGTCGGTTCTGTTTTTACCACAAACAACCAGCATCTTCTGAATTATTCAGGCCTTAGGATGGTCTTAATATTTACATAGCCGTTATCATTCGCTACGCGTACGAGCAGTGCTTCCGCGGAGAAGTTAGTAATTTCGAGAGGTTTTTGATTAAATCCTGCTGTCACATGCCAGGTGAGTGATGTCAGCAAACCGCCGGACATTCCATACACTTCAATGTGGAGATTTTCATCTTTTTCACCCACATAATTTAAGTTGAAGTTGCCATTATTCGGATTTGGGAAGAGCACGCAATCTAGCTTTTGGCCAACAAAGTGATATACTCCAACCATTTGCTGAAGAAGTAGTTTCATGGCACCATAAGCATTAATTTTCCCATGTCCCCAATTGTTAGTGCCGGCAGGTGGGATGGTCCCGGTATAAATATCGGTAATTGCACTTGCGATTATAAGGTCTTTTACTTGCTGCGGAGTGAGTAACGGATTTGCCTGTAGCAAAAGGGCAACAATGCCAGAGGCGCATGGAGCAGATGCTGAAGTACCGCTGAACTCGGCATAGTAATATGATTGATTAGATAAAGTATCGAGCCACCCGCTTATCACATAAGAGCTTCGCGTACCCACCGGTGTGTAGGATGTATCATAAGAACTTACGGAAGTGGCAAGCGTGAGACCGGGAGCATTGATGTCCGGCTTTATTCGTCCGTCAATCATCGGACCGCGGCTCGAGAATGGAACCAGTCGCCCCGGGAGTACATATCCGCTGTAAGTCCACGAGTTTCCGTTGATGTCTGTGAAAGCCACCTTCGAAGCATAGGCACCTACAAGCAAGACTGATTGTGCGCTACCCATGTCACTTACTGTAGAAACAGTGTTTCCGTTCACTGCCCAGGATTGACTGAGACTGTCAAACCAGCAGCTATAAGCGTAAGGAAATCCATAGTAGTAATATTCATTCCATACATCTATAGACCCGTCATTTGCTTTGAGTGAAACACCAACACTGTCACCGGCTTTATTATAAATATCAATTGTCATGCGTGGTTTTCCATTGAAATCAGAAGAAGAAGAAATGAATTGTACAAAGCAGGTATCTATTCCGTTCGCACCGATCAATATATGATCATGCACCGAATCATCAATACAACTGAAGTTGGTAGTATTTCCCGGAATTCCATTGCTGTATAATGTCACCTGTCCACAGACTGTTTTTCCGGTGTCACCCCACACATCAACCCAGGTGCGTTTATAAACTTCTGAACTGAATGCGAGAAAGGTACTGACAACCGTATCAGCAGGTGTAAATGTTTTTGAGAGATGAATTTTTTCAGTCCCTTCATTTCCTGCGCTCATCACAATTATTTTTCCGGGACCGGAAAGATTATCACATGCCTGGTTGAAGAGTGTGGTTCCATCGTGGGGACCGGATTGTGAACCCCAGCTGATGTTAACCACTGCCGGTTTCCCCGCAGAAGCTGCATAGCTGAAAATATAATTGACCCCGTCAAGAAAATCGGAAAAACTTCCCTGCATCCATTGCGATGCAATCGTGTCACGCCTTACACCAACGAGGACATATTCAGCTTCATAAGCCACTCCCCGGAAGCGGTTGTTGGCTGCATTGCTTCCGAACCCGGAGCCGGCGGCAATGCCTGCCGTGGAGGTCCCATGCATCTGCCTGGCATCATCAGTACCTTGTGACTTTATCAAAGCAGTATCAGTGATCTCATTTCCATAGCTGTATCCGGCAGGTGGAGTTCCAACTCCGTTCAATTCCCATACCCTGTTTATACGGTATGCCGAATGGAGCGAATCGTAAAATGTCGGGTGGTTGTAATCAAAGCCAAAATCAATTACTCCCATGATTACATTTTTACCACTGTAAGGCATGGGAAGATTGAATCCGTTGTGAACAGAATCGACGCGCGTTGTTTGCCTTGCCATATTCAGTACAGGATAAACCGGCTCATCAATCTGGATGTATGAAATGCCTGATATCTGCACAAACTCAAGTGCCTGGTCAGGCGGAACCTGCACGGTCCAGATGTTTCCTGCTTTTGTTCCGACGATTGCACCGATGGTATTCAGGGATTGAAGGGCAGAAGTTTCATTTGCGACTTTTATAATGGCACAGAGATAAACCCTGCCGTCAGCATGCTTCCTGTAAGCATAACCCTGCAACTGCTCCCGGTTCATTCCGGGGGCTGAGATTTCCTGTAAATATTTTTTGGTGAGGGGGGAGAGCTTTGGCTTTGAATCCCGGCCTTGTTGCGCAACGGCATTCGTTAAAGCACATGCCATCGATAGATAAAGTACTCCTACGCTTAAGCTACGGAGGATGAAAAAGAGTTTTTTCATGGTTTCAGAATTTGAGAAGCGAATGTATGAAGTAAAACTATTGGAATGTGGCTAAAGCCAAAAACTGCTTGTACACATTGCCGCGACCTTAAGGTCGCGGCAATGTGTACAGTATCCCAAAGGGATTTAGCCCCGATCTGTACCTGACTGGGGTATTTATTCTTCTTTGAAAGCCGGTCATGGATCACTCCTTTTCAAATATTTTTCAAAATTACCATGACTTCACAGAACAGGGGAGATTATTACTGAGGACATTAAAAAATTACCGCTTCACGAATTTGCTTCTCAAAACTTTTCCTCCAATGTTGAACTCAAGCCAGTAAATTCCCGGGCTGAGGGCATGAACATCCACGCTCATTTCGGATTTTTGATTCCCCGCGAAGGGCGGGACAGGCCGGATTGTACAACCTATTTACCAGGCGGATGGTAATCGAAAATATCATATTCAATTTACTTGGTTATAATAATTTAAAATTTCGGTAAATAATTTTTCAGAAACTCTTGCAACCCGCACACAGTAATAGTTTTATCGTACGGATAGGGATTGTTTTGAGGCGTAATGACAAAATTATTTTTGGTTTTCAAATCACTGATTGATTCGTGAAATCCTTTGCTTAGAGCAGGTGCGTTGTTGTATTTGATTTCTATACACGCAACGGGTTTCGACGCAATTGTTATCACCACATCGGCTTCAGCACCGTTCTGTGTACGGTAATAGTACAGTTCTGTGTGTGGTGGTTTGTACTGATAGATTTGTTCCACCACATATCCTTCCCACGAACTGCCGATTAACGGATTACCACGCAAGTCGCTGAATTTATTTACGCTGCCCAGGCGATGTAACATTCCCGAATCGCGGATGTAAACCTTCGGAGCTTTTATCAGCCGCTTCTTGGCATTAAAATAATAGGCCGGAAGCTTGTGAATGATGTATGCCCCTTCAAGGAAATCGAGGTAGCGGGAGATGGTAGGAGCTGTAACTCCCAATGCCCGCGCATACGAGTTCGAATTCAGAATTGCTCCGTTGCTGTGAGCAAGCATACGCCAAAAATTATGCATCACACTGCGCGTAAAATTTATATCGAACAATTCCGACAAATCCCTTTCAATGTAACTACGGATAAAGAAATCCATCCAGTGGCAAAAGTTTTCATTCCCTTTTGCAAGCAGCGCTTTTGGATAGCCGCCCCTGAACCAGTGGGTATTTAATCCAGTTCCTTCTTTTGTTTCGAGCATACCCACGGGACTCAGTTCGGTGTATGCAATACGACCGGCAAGCGATTCTGAAACACCTTTCACAAGATGTGGTGACGCAGAACCGGTAATGATAAATCGACCGGGCTTGCGGTGATCATCAATTACCGGGCGAAGCACGGCAAATAATTCCGGCATGCGCTGGATTTCGTCAAGGATGATAAGCGCATTTTTATTTTCCATAAAGAATGCTTCCGCATCATGCAGCCGGCTAATATCATTCCTGCTTTCGAGGTCAATGTAAATGATTGTTTTTTTTTGAGTTGCAGCGAGCGCCTTTGCAAGCGTTGTTTTGCCCACCTGCCGGGGACCAAGAATGGCAACTGCCGGAAACTGTTTGATGTACCGCGCCAGGCGCTGCTGTAAAAATCGTGTTATCATGCTGCAAATATACGAAAATACCAACCAAGTAAATCGAAAATGGCATTTTCGATTTACTTGGTTGGTGAAATCCTTAAAAACGGCCTTTTACCTCTCAAATCTTCACCAGCTTCCGTTGGAACACTCCCGCTTCTGTTTCTACCTGGAGGAAATAGATGCCGCTTTGTAAAAAGGAGAGGTCAAGTTGTTGGGCAAAAGCGGTCATTCCTTTTTCTAAAAGTTTTTTACCGATAGAATTGTAAATTGAAATTTTTATAGCTGAATATTTTCTCAACGGTAAAACATCAAACGACAGATTTATTTTATCAGTGAACGGGTTGGGTTCAACATTTACATCTCCTCTAAAATTATTTTCTCTTACGCCAACGGAAGTCAATGTAATTGTCTGGCAGGAAATGCCTGACTCACAATCATTCGATGCAATGAGGCAAACATGGTATTGCCCGTTGATTGAAAATGTATGCAATGGATTCGCTGTAAAATCAAACAAGCTATCGCCAAAATTCCAGACGTAAAACTGACTGTTCGCTGAAGAATTTGTGAACTGTACCTCTCCCTCATTTATAGAATAAGTAAAATTGGAAATAGGCAGGTCACACACAATATTTTCAGTTACGTTCGTAACAACAGGCTCGTTGAAGTCAAAATATATGAGTGCATTGTTTTGAATCACAGTTCCATAAAGATTTCCGGGGAGCTGATTTATTTTGTATTTAACAAATCCGTGACTTGAGGGTTCATCGACATTGCTGTCAGGGAGCATGATTAGCGGAAATACCCATTCGGCAATACCATCACCATAAACATTAAAAATATAATCATGACTGCTAGTCCCGCTTTGCAAAGTGCTGATGTCAAGATACGGGGAAATAGTATCACGGATCATAACATAAAAAGCCGTGTCGTTGCCTGTGTTCTGAAAATTGATTTGGTACTCCATTTCAGTGTTCGGTGAAACATAATGTGCTGCAGTAATGCCGGATGGCGATACTTGTTTATCATTCGGATCGAAGGAGCCGGTAATCTCTCTACAGCTTTCTTCAAAATAATCGGCATCATCGTTTAAGGGTAGTTGTCCAATCTCCCCGTAAACCAGAATGTTTCCGCATCCTTCAAAATCAACAGAGGGGCCCTGGATCAGAAAAGTATCAGGCAAGAACATCATTTTTAATTCGCACCTGAGCGTATTTCCATTCGCAGGGTAAAATATTTCCATGCTGTCACCGGGTGGCAAATAAAATGTTCCTTGTAATGTGAGCACGTTGTTTTCATAAATTGAATAAATGCCCGAGTGAATGAAATTTATTGCTGCATCATTTCGAATTCTAAATCTTATGGAATCATTATTTACGCAACTGCCTTCAAGATTCAGCAACTCTATTTGAGCAGAGGTATCGGGAAGGCTACAAATTATATATGGTAGGATAGCAGCCCTTACGCATTTAGACGAGCCAATAATGGCTGCGCAACTAATCGTTACATCAACAAAGAAAGATTCACATTGACCAGGCGCAAGAACACCGGTGTTGAAGGAATAAATTGCGCCTTGAAATGAAGACCATGGAAAGGAACTGGAGACAGGTGTTACGCCTGATCCGAAATCAATCGTTACCACAGAATTATTTTCTGCAGTAGAACCATAGTTACAATAGTTAACATAATACCTTGCGGCGGAGCACCTTCTCAGGTTAGTGCCGGAAATATCAATCCATAGCTTCGTGCAACTCTGGGACGCTTTTATTCCGAAATCATTTCCAAAGGATGTATCATAAGGTGTTGTAAAAGAAACTATGTAAGGTGCGCTGCTACAATCTGTATCCCACAATGGAATTTCAGAAACTTTTGAAACAGCATATGTTCCAGTATCAACATAAATGTAATAATAACCGGAATCATCAGTTATTCCATAAGCTAGACCCGGTTCCGCTTTTACCAAAATCCCCTTCAGGCCAAAATCTCCTATACTAAAGGTGCAGTCCAGGTCCATGTCGGCATAAACTCGTCCTGAGATAACATTTGTAAAATCTTTAAACTTCATTAGAAGTACTTTACCATCCCAGGTTATTGTATCATTGATTAAGCCAGTTACAAAATAGGTATCGTCGGTTGCTCGGATAATGGACGTTGCTTCTCCAATATTGTTTCCAACATTGTTTTGCCAGACCATTTCACCAGAAGAGCTCAGCTTTGTTATGATGAGTCTGGCTCCCCCTACTGCATTATTAGATCCTGCAATTACGTATCCCCCATCTCTTGCTTCAACGATGGAGAAGCCTCTTTCGAGATTATTTACCGGGGAATTGCTTATCACTTTAGTCCAAAGAGTATCCCCAAAGTTGTTTGTCTTAATAATATACTCATCCCAATAAAATCCTGATGTATCCTGAAAACTAGTTTCACCGACAATAATAAATCCGCCATCACTTGTCTGAATGATTTGATGGCCTATTTCATCTGACCTAGGGAAAGTATTTTTATTAAAGGATTTATGCCATATTTCATTACCCAGAGAATCTATTTTTAAGAGTAACATATCACTATGATTGGGAACGGTATCAATAGCTACTCCAGTAATAATAAAACCTGAATCTGGAAGTTGAATAATTGAAAAGAAAGTACCATAAGTAGCAAAGGCTTTTTGCCACTTTATAACTCCCATTTCATCGATCTTGACAAGGTAACCACCTCCGACACCAGAGTTTGAAGCACTTCCAGAAATTAAATATCCTCCATCCAGAGAATGGCATACTGAAATCGCGGAGGTATTATCGGATTGACCAGCTCCATAATGAATAATATCAAACCATTCCTGAACCCCATTTGAATCAAGTTTTACATAAAGTAAATCGTGGTTTCCAAAGCCTCCCGGCAGATATCCAACAAGGAAATAGCCATTATCATTTGCTTGCACTACCGAATTACAAATCGCCTGATAAAAAGAACCAGAAGGAAATACATATGTCCATAGCGTATCTCCATAATAATTAATTTTCATCGCGCCAAATTTTTGGTTTACCATTTTCCCAATTACAAAACAATTATCGTTCGTCTGAATTACCGACGTGCCGTATTCTGCAGGAGGGATGCCGTAATTTTTCTGATAGGTGATTACAGTCTGTGCCCGTGATCCCAAAAACGAAATAGTCAAGAGAGTCCAGAAAAAAAATTTTGCTGAAGAGCGCTTTGAAAATTTATTCAATTTGTTTTTGTTAATGTAAAGCAAGGTTACAAAATAATATTATACTTACAGCTTCGATTAATCATTTAAACCCGCACTAATATGAGTTTTAAGAAAAAAATGTGGCTGATATCCATCAGCTATGCTGTGCTTATTATCGTTTCTTTGATTTCTTACGGGATTTACGATTTTGATATAGAAATCCTTGGGTCCGTCTTTTTTCTATTGACGACCCTTTACTTATCACTCAGAAGCTATTTTTTGGAATACGATAAATTCTTCAAGGAGCTTTTCAAGGAGTTTAATGATCGATATACTGAAGTAGAGCAAGTTCTTAATAATATTCACGACAGCCCGTCACTTGCCCCAATGCAGACTGAGTTAGTTAATCAATATTTTAACCTTTGCTCAGAAGAATACTTTTGGGAAAAAAGAGGCAGAATTCCAGAGTCTGTATGGAAAAATTGGGAGGAAGGAATGATTTTTCA
>CAYHHK010000034.1:0-33310 GCA_964356415.1 uncultured Flavobacteriales bacterium | reverse complement strand
TTAGAATTTTTGACAGGAACCACTTTTAATACCAACCTGAATGCAAGTGCACCAAAGTTGGTGTTTTCGGGAGCGAGGTTTTTTGGAACGGACACATTGATCCACACAGGCAGTGACAACAGTTCAAGTACTGGATGTTATTTTGGAGGATCAACCTACCTTGCTAATACATCTCCAACCACCAACTATACTTTCACAATTGGAAATTCAAGCGTGGATACTTTTGCAACTACAGCCACCATACTTACTGCTGGTGTCGGGACGATTGCGATAAAGAATGGGTTATTTCAAGGAACGACTCTCTTTAAAAATACGGTAACAGCCACGCTCTCTAACAAGATTTTCGTTGCAACATCAGGAACGGTCACAATTAAATCTGCCCTCACCCTTGATTGTGTTCATTCCGGGATAACCTTTGGGAGTTCAGGGGGAACGACTATTCTGGACACCAGTGCAACACTGAGCCTCACAGGAGGCTTTGCAGGAGAATTAAAAATGAATAACGTAGAGCAGCACAATACCACAGCAATGTCGATTTCAATGACAACTAATACTGCGAGTGGAAATAACACCATTTTCAAGCCTGGAACAGGCTGTATTTTCAATGGCAGTTTTAATTTTTATGGCTTACGATTGCAAATGAATGGAGCAACATACAACGGCACAGCAAATTTTACCCGGTATAGCCCATATGATGATGCCAGTGCGGGAGCGAATGTCTTCAATGGAATTACGACTATATTGGATTCGGTTGTAAATCATTCGCACAACTTTACAATGGCAAATACTGCAGCTGATGATTACAACGGAAATGTGACCTTCATTCAGAAGGGTTCTGGTTCACAAGTTTCAACGGTTAAGATTTACCCTGCTTATACAATGAATTCAACCTTTGCAGGTAATGTTAATGTGGATGGTACCTCATCGATCCCGTTTGGTGCTAATGGAGGCAAGGTAATTTTTGATGGGAGTGGTACGCAAACTTTAAGCAAATCAAGTTCCTATATTCCCTCATTCAAAAAAATTCAGGTAAATAAATCTGCAGGCATTGTTTCTCTCGGTTATCCCCTTACCCTTGCTGATACTTTGTTTCTTACCAAGGGAGTTATTGCAACAGACACTACCAATTTGCTGACTGTACCAGATAACGGAATTGTTTCAGGTGGTAGTGATTCGTCCTATATTAATGGACCATTGAAGAAAGTGGGGAATGATGCGTTTACATTTGCACTAGGTGATACAACGCTTCATAGCGGTGCGTATCATCCATTTGGAATGTCAGCACCAGGGAGTGGTAGTGACGCATTTACCGCCAGCTACTTTCCTTACGAACAGAGTTATGGTGATTCAATTGACACATCTCTAATATATATTAGTGAATGCGAGTATTGGACATTGAATAGAAATGCAGGTAGCTCAAATGTAATAGTGAAGTTAGGATGGAACACAAGTGGATGTCAAGTGTACTATTTGGAAGACATGAGGGTATCTAAATGGGATGGCGCAAAGTGGGCAGACCTTGGAACTTCTGGAACAACAGGAGATTTATCAAAAGGAATGGTATTTTCAGGTTCTGTTTCAATAATTGGAATATTCACCCTTGCATTTGGGGGCAATCCTAACCATTGTAATCCACTTATCCCAGGCTTACACATTCAAGCCGGTACGCTTGCAAGCCATTTGCCTGCTAACCTAAACTCAACCTTCGATGGAAATATTTCAGGTCAGGAGGATGTGACTTTGCATGGCGGCTTTACAATTGATGTTAACTTTCAAATCCTGAATGCATGTTCAGTTCACATAGAGGAATGCTCTGAAATAATTGTTCAAAGAGGATGTACATTAACTATCAATCAATCCTTTTTAATAAAGTGCACAAATATGTGGAAACGTATTAAACTGGAGCCGGGTGCACATTTAGATTTTTTTAATTCACATATTTCAGGAGCGGATATAGGCGTTTATTGTGAGCAAACGGATCAGTATCAAACAGTATTTAATCTTTATGGTAATGGTGGAATTACCGATTCAAGAGTCGGAGTATTCGTTGAACCAAATACTAACGGTAACTTCAATAATATTATCGGAAATATTACCGGGCAGACGATTACTCGCGGAGGAGATTTCAATAATCAATGCGCCACACAACCAGTAATTGGAAACTTGCCATATGCTGCTTTAGAATTAAACGATATAATTCTGAATGTTGGGAATGATGCAGCACTAAGAAACGCGTTTAGTGAATTAAACATTGGGATTACATCAAACAGGTGCAAACTAAAAGTAACCAATACAGAATTCCAAACTATTTTACGAGAATCTGCATATGCGTATCTGGGTAATTCATTTGATGGTACTGCAGTACATTCTTATGGAGGAAGCAGCATTTATTCCTTAGATTTGACTCAAGGCCCAAATGGAACAATAACCACAAATGTAGTACGTGGAGTTTATACTGAAAATATAACAGCGAATATACACGACATTGTTATTCAAGTATTGTATACGGGAATCTATACAACTCGTTGTACTCAAAACATGAATACATTGGTTGAAAATTGCTATGTAGAAATTCAGGGTGGTTCAGGAGATATTGCTTTTTATGGGATTGACTGGAGAAATAATGCTGGAGCAATAAAGATGGAAGCATCTAAAAATGAAATTTTAATTACTGGTGAACCTGTTATGAAGGGAATCTGTCTGAGAGAGTATTATGCCGGAGCAGCTACGGCAAATTATTTAATTTCGGATAATATAATTCACATGGATGATGGTGACGTAGGAATTGATATGATTACTTGTAGTAAACCCCATGTTAACTTCAATTACATAGAACGTACAGGTACTTCTATAAACCCTTCATTTTTTGGGATACGCTCTCAAGGATGCGATAGGCCGGTTATTAAATGTAATCAGGCGGTCGGTAACGGTGTTTTTCAAACAAGAGGAATTGTATCTTATGGTTCAGGGAATAATTATTTAGGTGGTTATATTCATTGCAACTACGTAAGCGAAACCTTTCGTGGAATTGAGTTCCAAGGAGTGCAGCCGGGAACCGACTTTAAGGCAAATTCCATGACCAATCATGATGCGGGCTTATTTCTTAATTCAAGTTGTGTTATTGGCGTTCAATTTAGCAGAGGCAACAGTTGGAATGGTTCAATGGGCACTTGTCCTGCTGATAATCGAAATAGCTCGACGGTTCCTAACATTTTAAGTAATGAAATCAGAGTGCATAGTGGATCTTCAAATTTCTTACCGACATTTTGCGATGGCGGAAACGGAATTTGGTTTACGAATATCGGCGGTTTAAATTGGGGATGTTACAGCGATCCAAGCTCAAGTCCTGACTGTGGAAGTAATCCGGACCTTGCATATTTAGATAATGAAGTAAATGAAATAGATACGGCAATTGCGCTTGACAGTGTTGGCACGGCAGATTTCAATACAGAGAGCAGTCAGATGCTAAAAAAATATTTATACAATAAGCTCGATAATTACCCTGCTCTTATCTCCATTGATACTACGCTTGATAATTTTTACGATGCACTTGCAGGAAGCGAATACGAATATCTTAAAGATGTAGAAGACCTTGATGATGCTATCTATGCGAATGACTCTGAGTTTACAGCTAATCAAATGTTTTTCGATAGCATTACTGATACACTTGTAAACGTTTTCCTTTATAATAATTCTCTTGTTGCAGATAATGACTCATCAACCGATAGTCTGCTAACCGTTAACGAAGGTCTGCTTGATTCTATTAATTCTACCCTCAATGATGCTGAAGACCTTGAAGGCGACCGTACAACCCTGAGAGAAGAGCAGGTAAGTGCTGCCTATGAAGAGAATGCAGGAATTGCGACTACGGATACAATTGCCGCTCTTGAAAAGGCAGTAAATGAAATATATTTTGCCACTGTTGCTCAAAATAATTTTGAGTTTACGGACCAGCAGATTGAAGACCTATGGGAAATTGCAAACATCTGCCCGTTTGTTGGTGGGGCTTCTGTTTTCCGAGCACGGTCTCTTTACTCATTGGTGACGGATACGATGGTTTATAATGATTCAACTTTATGTGGAGGTACAGGATTTCGAAGGGCGAGTATAACGAGCAGCCGGGCTGAGTTCGGGACCAGTGCCTTTATAATCCCAAATCCAGCATCAGAATCCGCAACTCTTAAATTTGAACTTGGTGTTGAATCTTCATCATGCCAGCTTATAATTTCTGATCTTACAGGAAGATTTCTTCAGCAATACCAATTGCCATGTAATAAAAATGAATTTTCCTTTTCAACATCTTATCTTTCGAGTGGATTGTATCTTTTTAAGCTTGTCTCAAAAGGGTCTGTTATTAAAGAAGGGAAGCTTGCCATAAGCAGATGAAAAATTATTATCTTTCTCCCCTGCAAAAATTGCAAGGGAGAAATTTAAATGATGAGAAATAGATCATACTGGTCTCTAATTTTATTATGTATTTGCCATTTGAATGGCTTTGCACAAGGCTTTACAAATATATGGCAGCTTGGATATGATGCAGGCCCCCCTTATCAGAAGAGTTTATTTGACTTTAATACGGGGCAGTTAGAAGTAGATTCAATTATTCGCCCAATGAATTTTAGAGCTGAGGAAGCTATTATTTGTGACAGCAGCGGTCAGTTACTTTTTTATACCAACGGAATATCTGTGGCAAATAGGAACCATGTTGCTATGTCAAATGGCAATGGCTTAAATCCGGGATTGTTCACTAACGATTGGATAAATGATGGTTTGCCAATATTTCAAGGTGCTTTGATATTACCTTGGCCGAATAGTCCAAGTAAATATATTTTAATCCACGAAACTCTTGATTATTTCTCTAATAGTCGTCCAACAATTCTTTATTATTCTGTCATTGATCTGTCTTTGGATAATGGTTTAGGCGATGTTGTCGAAAAGAATGATACTTTATTAGAAAGAAATCTTGACTGGGGCGGAATTACCGCTTGTAAACATGCCAATGGCAGGGATTGGTGGGTCTTGGTTCATAAGCGATCTTCAGATTCATTTTATAAACTTTTGATAAAACCTACTGCAATAAATATTGATTCACAATCAGTTGGTGGATCAATAAGTGAATATGGCGGCACTTCTCTATTTTCTCCCGATGGCAATTGGTTTGCAACTTTCGATAATTTAAGTAAATTAAGACTATATAATTTCGACCGATGTACCGGGCTGCTAAGCAATATGCAATACTTTAATCTTATTCCGGATAGTGTAATTGCGGGCGGTCTTTCGTTTTCTCCATCATCTAATGTTTTATACGTAAGTACCCTTACTGAAGTATATCAATTTGATCTGACTGCTGTAAACATATTATCCACTAAAAAAACAATTGCGGTTTTTGATGGATATTATTCCCCATTCCCTCCATTTGCGTCTACTTTTTTATTTCACATGCTTGGCCCTGACGGTAAAATCTATATTACTGCTGGAGCCAGTGTAGTAGATTTACACGTTATTAATTTTCCTGATAGCTTAGATACACTATGTGACCTTCAACAGCATAGTATTCATTTACCGGGATTTAATAAAAACACTTTACCAAACCATTTAAATTACTGGCTTGGGCCTGAGACTGGCAGCCCATGTGATACAATCCTAACAATCAAAGAAAACTCAATTAATGATTTTAATCTCCAGATTGTGCCTAATCCTGTTTCAAACCAAACGCTCAATATATTTTATCGCTTACCTCAATATTTACAAGGCGTTTTAGAATTATTTGATTTAAATGGCAAAACTGTCTACAAGTATCCTCTACCTATGTGGAGCACACAACAATCTTTAATAATTCCAAATCTTGCTTTTGGATTATATGCAGTTTCATTGACTTCAGGAAATAATAGAATTGTAAAGAAAATTGTAATTAAATAAGGTAATCCTTCTGGTTGGAAATTCCGACTAATGATACCCTCGCTGGTTGTAGCATGTCGCTACGACTTACCCCGCCCATCCCTCCCGATCCAAACTCCTGTACTGTATCGCTTCTGCCAAATGCTCCGTCCTGATGTCTTCACTCCCTGCAAGGTCAGCAATCGTGCGCGACACTTTTAATATGCGGTCATAATCACGCGCAGAAAGCCCGAGACGTTCCATGGCTGTTTTCAATAGTGTCTTAGCCCCCTAAATAGCTAGACAAATTAATAATAAATAATTTGCCGCCAGGCCTGAGCCTTGACACGGTCAAGTCGGCGGACTACATTTGCTTAATGGGCGATCAGGTCAGAGGGGAGCATTACACTAATTTATCCGAAAAAAATGTCCAACTTATTGGGGGCTGAGACACTGTCAGGCCGGATGCCTGTCAAACTTACGGAGCAAAAGCTTTCGGGAAAACCGACCGGAGAAAGATTTTTTCAAAATTATATTTCGTTAAATTTGAAAAATAAGACACACCACTCGATGAAAACTAACCTGTTCCTGCCAATCATTTCGCTATTCGCATGCATTGTAAATTCCAATGCACAAAACCTGGTTGCCAATGAAAGCTTCGAGGTGCAGGTAATTTGTCCTGCGGCCGGACAGATCGTGAATGCACAGCCATGGGATTCGCCAACAAGTTTTTCGGGTGACCTGATGAATGATACATGTCCCATCCAGAATATGCCTGGCCGTACAGGACATGGATGTGCCGGTATATACATATATAACGGGGTACCCGATCAGCGCCAGTATATCCAGGGAAAGCTTTCGTCGGCGTTACTTGCAGGGGAACAATACAACGTATCATTCTGGGTGTTCCGCACCAATAATCATTGGGCATCAAACAGGATGGGCGCATATTTATCAGTGGGCGCCGTGAGCCAGCCGATCTTTACTAACCTTTCGTTTACGCCACAATTGGATAATCCTGCCAATCACCCGTTAAATTCCCCGAATTGGGAACTCTTGTCCGGGACTTTTGTGGCGGCAGGTGGAGAAGACAATATCATAATAGGAAGCTTTTATCCAGACGTTCAGACCACACTTTATATTGCCAATGCATCCAGTTCAAATTACACAGCATATTACCTCGTTGATGATGTTTCAGTGTATTCATTATCTACTGGTATTCCAGTCCGGCAATTTTCTGCCTCAGATGTAAATGTTTTTCCTCAACCTGCAGCCGGAAGCGTTGTTGTTAAATGGCCGGCAGGCTTACAAGTTGACCGCCTGCGACTGTCTGATATTTCCGGAAATGAAATTATTTTACAGGAGGGAATAAGTAATCCGGTTGAAACCAGTCTGGTAATTGATAAATTATTGCCCGGGATTTATATTTTGACCCTTGAGTCAGGGCAATCAGTGATCAATAAAAAGATTGTGTTGATTGAATAATAGGAAACAAAAAGACCAACCACTGCAGCGTTATTTCTATTTATTCGTCAGTAGAGTAGGGTTGAGCGAATCAGGCATGCCGTCGGCTAGTCTGCTTCTGCCGATGGATATATTGGATACTAAATGGAACCGAGCTAAAATAAAATCCCTGTTATTTTGTTGCAGGGATTCAGCAGCATAGATTACTTTCGTTTAGTTAAATTTCATTGAAAAGGCTAGTTTGAATAGAACTATCTCCGTTCCCGGCCGGCTCTTTTAATGATTATCAACTTTTTTGAAATGAAAGCAATCCTAATGATATGCAATCCCCTTCTTCTTACTGAGTGCCTGCAAATCATAGTTAAATTCAGGTTTAAGGCCTGTAAGAAAATCTCGAAAACGTGTTGCCTTTTAGGGCAACATCACTTATATTTGCAAAGTGCAACCACAAGCAAGGCTATTGTATGGGCAAACCAATAGCAGTAGAGTTTCTTCCTGAAGCCCAAAAATTTCTTGATGAACTTGATGAGAAGAGAAGGAAGAAGGTGTTTTTTAATATCAGGAAAACAATAGAAGGTTATAAAGGCGAGTGGTTCAAAAAAATGCCGGGCACGAATGAGATTTGGGAATTCAGAACGCTGCATTATGAAATGTATATCCGGCTTCTGGCATTTTGGGATTCAACCGGAAGCTCGAAAACACTGATTGTTTGTACCAACGGATTTGTAAAAACAGCAGCAAAAACTCATAAGGCAGAAATTGATAGAGCAGAGAAGTTGCGGAAAGCATACATGGATTTGAAAAAAAATGAAGGTAACCAGTCAGCGTTTAAAAATTATTGAAAAATACAAAATGAAAAATTTAAGTAAAATTTCGAAAGAGGAATTAAAAACCAAAACCTTTGAAGAATTGCAAGACAAATATTTCGGCAAAAAAGGGAGTAAAGAAAGAAAAGTGTATGAAGTAGAATTTCAAGCCGAGAAGATTGGCGAGTTTCTAAAACAGGCAAGAGAAAGTATGAACTACTCACAAGCGCAGCTTGCTTCAAAACTTGGAATCGACAAAAGCTACATTTCAAAAATCGAGAATAATGTGAAGTCACAGAGAGTAGACACAATTGTGAAAGTATTAAAGGCCCTACAGGCAAAAATGTTTATTCGGATTGAAGTAGGAAACAAATCCAAAGATATTGAACTCGCATAACATTTTTATGGTTTATGGAAACACTCAAATATTAAATAATTTCAAACGAAAAGCAGTATGATAGGTATTGCAAGACCGTGGAAGAATTGGTTTTTTGTGGAACTAAGGTAAGAGACGCACAGTTCCACAAGGAATACGTCGCCTAAAAAACTTTATTCGTCTCTTCAATATATTTCAGGATATCATCCTTACCTGTTTTTGTGACAGCTGAAGTGATAAAATGTTTAGGCATTTCTTCCCATGTTTTGGAGAGTTCGTCGAACAATGCCTGCGTATTTATTGATATCTGCCTCGCAGAAAGTTTATCCGTCTTTGTAAATACCAGCACAAGCGGAATATTGCTCGTCCCGGTTTTATTGATAAAGTCTATGTCGAGTTTTTGCGGTGGGATCCGGGCGTCTACAAGGATAAAAACAGTCATCAGGCATGGCCGTCCGGTGAGATAGTGGCGGATCATTTTTTCAAATTCCAGGCGTTTGTCCTTCGGCACTTTAGCATAACCATAGCCCGGTAAATCCACGAGGTGCCACTTTTTATTGATCAGGAAGTAATTGATAAGCTGGGTTTTTCCCGGTGTTGCTGAAGTCTTGGCAAGGCCTTTTCTCCCGGTCAGCATATTGATCAGACTTGATTTCCCGACATTCGACCGTCCTATAAAGGCGTACTCCGGCAGCACCGGTTTCGGGCATAAATCCACTTTCGGGTAGCTGCCGATGAATTCTGCTTCGGAAATTTTTATCTGCTTCATTGAACCGTAAAGTAACGGAAACAACAGGAACTGTTTGGAAATAATTTTAATTTACTTTCGCACCCGCTATGCTTTCGCTGGATAAGATAAAAGAACCGATTGCTCCCGTCATGGAGAAATTCGAATCCCATTTCAGGGAGTCGATGAGAAGCAAGGTGCCGCTGCTTGACCGGATCACCCATTACATCGTAAAGCGTAAGGGCAAACAAATGCGTCCAATGTTTGTGTTCTTTTCTTCGGGACTCTGCGGAGGAATCACCGATGCCAGCTACCGCGCCGCTGCATTGATTGAACTACTTCATACGGCAACACTTGTTCACGACGATGTAGTGGACGATTCCAATGAGCGAAGGGGTTTTTTCTCCATCAATGCGCTCTGGAAAAATAAAATTGCAGTGCTGGTGGGGGATTACCTGCTGTCGAAGGGTTTGCTCCTGTCTGTCGAAAATAATGACCATAACCTGCTTAAAATTGTGAGTACTGCGGTAAGGGTGATGAGTGAAGGTGAACTTTTACAGATTGAAAAAGCACGGAGGCTGGATATCAAGGAGGAAATTTATTTTGACATTATCCGGCAGAAGACTGCCTCTCTTATTGCGTCATGTTGTGCCTGTGGCGCAGCTTCTGCAGGGGCTGATGCAGAGACGATCGAAAAAATGCACCAGTTCGGGGAGTATATCGGAATTTCGTTTCAGATTAAAGATGACTTGTTTGACTATGGACCTGAAGGCATTATCGGTAAACCCACCGGTATTGACATAAAGGAAAGCAAGATGACGCTGCCATTGATATATGCATTGGCAAAGGCAGGCTATTCAGACAGGAAGCGGATTATTAACATTGTAAAAAACCACAATACCGACGATAAAAAAGTAAAAGAGGTGATAGATTTTGTTAAGAAGAGTGGAGGCATAGAATACTCAGAATCCAGGATGAAGGAGTATCAGAATAAAGCCTATGAAATTCTGAGTTCTTTTCCTGAAAACATATACAGGAATTCCCTTCGCGATCTGGTACAATTCACTATTGAAAGGACGCACTAGTTTCCGCGAAACTTTCTTCATTGAGACTCAGTACCAAGTGCCATTGTTGAAAAAAAAATTTTCTTACCCTTTGCAAATCACCTTTCTTGCGCATTAAATTGTATATTCGTATCGAATATTATTGGGTCGACCATTTATTGAAACATGCTACTACTGAAACAACATATAGAGGCGCTTATTTTTTGCTCCGAGAACTGTATTACGCTGGATGAAATTCAGGCTTCCCTGAAGTTATCTATGGGATGGGAAGTTGAGGATGAAGATCTCCTAACGGCCATTGAAGAAATCAGGTTTAAATATACACCTGAAGATTTTGCCTTTGAACTTTGTGAAATAGCGGAAGGGTACCAGTTTCTAACCAAAAAGGAATACCACAGTACCCTCGCAGCACTTCTTCAGCACAAAGCCAAAAAGAAACTTTCTGTTGCCCAGATGGAAACCCTTGCCATCATTGCATACAAACAACCAATCTCTAAGACTGAAATTGAGCATATCCGTGGTGTGAATTGCGATTATGCCGTACAAAAACTTCTTGAAAAGGAAATGATCGTAATGCAGGGTAAGAGTGATGGTCCGGGAAGACCGATGCTCTATGCAACAAGCCAGGTATTCATGGATTATTTTGGAATCAAGAATGTGACTGACCTTCCGCAATTAAAGGACCTGCGCGCTCCGCAGAATGAAATAGGTGCTTCGTCCGAATCCATGGAGGACATGCCTTCGGAAGTAGAGACGCTTGTTTTGAATGAAAGCAATGTGGAAACATTTTCTGAAACATCGGTTAATGAAACAGGGGTCACTGAAACAATACTGAATGATCTGGATGAAAATGTTCTGACTGATGAGAGCCCTGAATTGTCCGAACTTCCAGACCGTAAAAAGATTTTTCTCGAGAGCGAAGGTCTGGGGGATGAATCCTCAGAGCAAATCAATGACATTTCTGCTTCAACAGGGGAGGAAGAACTTCCTTCCTGATTTCGGTAGTGCGTCAGCTTGAAAATAAGGAATAAATTTCCTATTATGATCTTGGTGTCTTCGTGTCTTAGTGCCTTAGTGGCAATAACTTAGAATCTGCCACGAAGTCACAAAGTTTCTCAAAATATTCAAATTGAGTCACTACCCTAATTTTCCCTTTCAAGCAGATCTCGCCGCATTTCGTTTCCTTTGCTGACTGATATGAAACGGAATCCCTTCATTTCCAGACACTCTTTCCTTAGGCTACAATGTGGAATAGTCTTTGCCATGTGGGGGCGCATGAAAAAAATATTTAGTGCTCTTAGAAGTTATCAGGTAGGAGCAATCATCATCTGTTTTTTATTGATCGGATTTACTGCCTATTCATCTAACGGACAAAAAACCCTGAGGACAGTAGAAAATAAAGCATTCAGGGCAGGAGAAAAATTAAAATTCCGGATCCACTACGGTTTCATTGATGCAGGTACTGCTACCATGGAAGTAAAAAGTGAAATGAAGAGCATTGGCGGCAGGCCATCATACCACATCGTAACTACCGGTGAGACCATGGGGGCATTTGACTGGTTTTTCAAAGTGCGTGACCGGTATGAAAGTATTGTTGATAGTCAGGCAATCATTCCATGGTTGTTTTTCCGAAGGGTGAATGAAGGCGGGTATTCAATTAACCAGAATGTAAGTTTCAATCACTATACCGATTCTGCCAAAAGTGAAAAGAAAACAATCTCAATTCCTGAGTATACGCAGGATTTGATTTCTGCTTTTTATTTTTCACGCACATTTGATGCAACAAATGTTAAGCCGGGTGATATATATCCAATTCCGGGTTACTTGGATGACTATACGCTGCCTCTTGATGTAAAATTTATTGGACGAGACGAGATAAAAACTAAGGTAGGAACCATTAAATGCATGGCCTTCCGCCCTATGTTGCAGGAGGGACGTGTGTTTAAGGAAAATGAAGACATGACTGTCTGGGTCAGTGACGATGACAATCACATCCCTGTGCGCGTACAGGCCAATGTTCTTGTTGGTTCCATTAAAATGGACCTTATCAGTTTTGAAAATCTCGCCGGACCACTTTCTATTGTAAAAGGAAAATAACCAGGCACTTTTTTCACCAGGCAGGTAGTGGTTCAATTTGAGAGATTCCGATCCCGCTCCTGAGACTTCAGGACGGGATCGGAATGACAGTTTAAATAATGGTTGTGGCGGAAGGGAAAATTTGCGGATTTGGGGGCAAATTTTCCCTTCCGCCAATTATACTGTCTACAACATTGTCATTCTGATCCCGATAGCCCCGCTTGAATGACGCCCGTCCGACCGATTCATCCGGGCGGGCAGTCGGGCAGGTATCGGGATTATCGGGAGAGCAATCTCTTCAACTCAAACTGACCTACCTCCCACATGGCAAATGTCATACATGTAGTTTTATGTTTCATGTATATTTGCCCGCATGGAACTGACACCTGATATAACCGATCGCCTCAAAAAGCTTAACGAGAAGTATGAAATGATGGGACAAAACCTTGTCTCCTATCTCGATGGCTTGCTGATTACAAACTATCTACCCTACTGGGATTATACCCATGTAGATACACTCCTCACATTGCAAAATCCGAAGACTGATTTTCCTGATGAGCAGATTTTTATTGTTTACCATCAGATAACAGAATTGTATTTCAAGCTTGCATTGCATGAACTTGAACAAATAGCCCACAATGGCAGAGATGTTCAGCCAAATGGACATGACCAAGGATGGAAGGAGAAACTCGATCCAAAATTTTTTGTTGAGAGGATAGGCCGCATCAACCGATACTTTGAAGCACTTACCAAGTCATTCGACATTATGGGAGATGGTATGGAGCGCGAACAATTTCTGGCTTTCCGCATGGCGCTGCTTCCGGCAAGCGGTTTTCAAAGTGCGCAATACAGAATGATTGAAATTTATGCAACAGACTTTATTCAACTTGTTGATAAAGATGTAAGAGAAAATTACAGAAAGGGAAACCATGCGATTGAAGAGATGTACGAACACATATATTGGAAGCAGGGAGCAACTGAACTTGCCTCCGGAAAAAAGACGCTGACGCTTGTGCAGTTTGAAAGGAAATATTCTGAGAGGTTTATTGCGCTTGCAAATAATTGTAAGCCATGCAACGTATGGGCTAAGTATAAATCATTGTCCGAAAAAGACCGGCAAAGACCTGACGTTATCAGTGCATTGCGTGGGCTGGATGCAAACATCAATGTGAACTGGCCCCTGGTACATTACCGCTCTGCTGCAAAATACTTACAGGCAAATGAAGGTGATGTTCCTGCCACCGGCGGCACCAACTGGCAGAAGTACTTACCCCCGCGCTTTCAGCGGAGGATTTTTTATCCGGAACTCTGGAGTGCAGAAGAAATTGAAAACTGGGGCAAGGCCTGGGTAGAGCGGGAAGTGATTGGAAAGAAGTAATTTTTTTACTGTTTAACAAAGTGCTTTCGCATCATTCTTTTTCCATCGGAAATTTCTATCCAATAGGTACCTTGTGGAAGAAACCGGCAGTCTACAGTATGTAGATTACAGTCAACAGCTTCGCAAGGAGTCCCGTGGACCCGGTAAACTATTTCGCCAACAAGATTATAAATCGAAATCTCCAGGGCTGTTTTACTTGTTACTTCTAACTTCTGAATTATCAATTTATCTACGACGGGATTCGGAAAAACCATAACCCACCCTCCTTCTGAGAGAGCAGAGGTGAGGCCTGCTACAACATTGAATATCACAGCTTCCACCTCACATCCGTTTGCATCTGTTGCAACAACATTGTAATCTCCGCTTTGAAGAGCGACATAAAAATAATCGGTTGCGCCGGCGATGAGGTTGCCATTGAAATACCATTGATAATTTAATGCTCCCTGATTGGCAATCAATGTATCACCGTTTTGCTGTATGGCTTGAGGTTGAGGATAAGGATAAACAGTAATGTAGTTTACAAGCGTGAGTGTATCAATAGCATTTGCATTGGCTGCAATAAGGGTTACATCAAAGGTCCCCGGCGTACTATAACATATAGAAACCGGATTCATGTCAGTACTCGAAGCAGGTGTGGCGCCGGAAAAAGTCCATTGGTAGCTCGTGGCATTTGCCGATAAATTAGAAAAATCAACACAGGTACCGGGGCAGATATGATTGTCTGCCGAAAACTGCGCGGTAGGTTGAAGTGTTGTACAACCTCCGCAAGTTGTATCAGGTACATATTTCCACAAATCACTCATGCAGGGATATGGGGATCTTGAAACATATCCTCCAAATAACCATAGGTTTCCACTCTGGTCTTTCCATGCACTTGTTCCATTCCTGGAAGGCGGTCTGTTTAGCGGACTTGAGACACCCATGATACCATAAATTCCTATATCGGAACTGAACGGATTTCCATACACCAGCGTCCATTCATTCATTACAGGGCTATATTTCCAAAGATCAGCCAGATAGGAGCTATTCGTTCCTCCCATCATCCAGAAGTTGTGGCATTCATCAGTCCAGCAGGCTTTGTTTTCTTCACGACTACTTGGGTAGTATGTTGCATTTGAAACACAAGATGCTCCACTCAGTCCGGTGTTGTATGTTCCGCTGTCGCCACTCATCCAGGCAAACTCATTTGTCAATTTATCATATTTCCACAGGTCGCTGTATGACGGCCCTCCAACGCCATAAGCACCACCGAAGAACCACAAATTATCCTGAGCGTCCTTCCATTTTGTGTAAGTGGTTCTACCTCCCGGCTGATTTGTGGCACTTGATATGCCCCGATTACCATAAATTGTCGGAGCATTTCCGGATGAGGATCCCTTCATCCATGTCCACTCTCCCGTTGATGGCGTGTATCTCCAAAGATCATTCATGTTTCCGCCACCGGCAAATGATGATCCTCCAAAAGTCCAGAAGTTATTCTGATTATCAACCCAGGCGGTAACAGCTTCCGATCTTCCCGGTGGAATATTATTGATAGAGGGAATACCCTGAGTTCCGTATTGTCCCGGTGACCATGAAATGGTATCCCCGCTCATCCAGGTCCATTCATTGATGCCAATATCATATTTCCACAGCGTATTGTATTCTCCCCCCGGGTTGCTGTAACCAAAGATAAGCCACAGGTTGCCAATGGTATCAGTAAATGTACAGTTTCCAAAAAACTTGGTTCCCGGAGTGTTTGAAGGGGAAGAGATTCCTTTCGTGCCGAAAACAGGTACCTGCCAAGAGAGCAATGAACCCTGCATCCACGTCCACATATTTGTGAACGGATCAAATTTCCACATCGCATTGGGATAAATGGCACTTGCTCCCAGGTTGAGTCCACCATACATCCAGAAATTTCCCTGCAGATCGGTCCATTCACATGCTTCATAAAATGCAGGAGGATGATTTGTAACACTTGGTACTCCTTGTGTTCCATAATTCCCGGGATTTCCTCCGATGGAATCTCCTTTCATGAACGTCCATTCACCCATCTGTGGAAAAGCACAGTGATAACTCAACACAGAGAGAAGAAAAAGAGTTACCCCTCCTACGTTAAAACTTCGGAGGGCGTTAGGTATTTTTTTCCTCATGAGCGGATGTTATTTTTTAAGAAACTGAACCCGAATGTTGTTATTATTGGAATTGATTTCGAGATAATAGAAGCCCGGTTCAAAAGCACTGACATCTATTTCATTTGGGGATTGTGAGTGATCAACAGAAAAAATCACTTCGCTCAGGGAATTGTAAATAGAAACCTTCCGGATTGATTCGACTTCTACATTTTGGATTATGTATAAAATCTCGTCAACAGGATTTGGATAAATTCTTACTCCGGGCTTGTCTTCCAAAGAGAGAGGTGTAACCGCCGCAATCACATTGAAAATCACCGCTTCCACTTCACATCCATTCACATCTGTACAAACAACATTATAATCTCCGCTTTGTGATGCGATGTAATAATAATCTGTTGCGCCGGAAATACTGCTTCCATTGAAATACCACTGATAACTCACAGCGCCCTGGTTGGCAATCAACGTATCACCGCTTTGAACGATTCCTTGCGGAGGAGGATAGGGATAAACTGTGATATAATTATTTAGTGTCAGCGTATCACTGGTCACTGCATTGGTTGCGATAAGTGATACGGAATAAAATCCGGGAGCATTGTAGCAGATGTTTGCAGGATTCACGTCAGTACTTACTGAAGGAGTTGCCCCGGGGAAAGTCCATAAGTAGGTAGTTGCGTTTTGTGACAGGTTGGTAAAATCAGTGCAGGTACCCGGGCAGATATGATTGGGTGAAATGAATGCAGCCGTTGGTTGAAGGTTGGCAAGTTCCACTGCCACGTCATCAATAAAATAATAGGCTGCCGGAAATCCACTTGTTGCATAATATGTTGTGTCCGTAGCCAAATCATCAGCAAAGTTTCCGAAGGTGATAAATTGATATGCTGAGTCTGCAATAAACTGAAACGATACAAGTTGCCATGCGCTGTTTTGAAAAGGACCGGGGTAAACATAGTGAGGTGTTACGGCGATATTATCGGAAGCGTTTTGTGTGAGCTGGGAAGTAGAAAATACTACCCCTACCTGATCCACTGCGAATCCGCCATAGTTGCCGTTGTGTACGCCATTGGTCAGGTAGAAAGAAACATTGTAAGTCTGTCCGATTGTGAGTGGAGATGTGAGTGGAGTAGAAAGGTATTCCCTGAAAAGGTAGCTTGTATGCCAGAGGATAAAACCCATGATTGCATCGCCGCCGTTGGGGGAGACTGTAGCAAAATAATTGTTTGGAAGTGCAGCAAGCCCGGTTCCAAGTACATGTGCATAATCAGGACTTCCGCCTCCACCGCAGTTTGACCATCCGGTTGCAAGGTTCCATTGCGCTGCACCAGATGGTATTCCTGTATTTTGCTCAAACCCCGGATTGACGGCCAGGTTTTGTGCCGGGCATTTAATGAAAATAAAAAGAGCAAGAAATATGAAGCGTGTTTTCATGATGAGGAAAGTTTATTTCTTAAAAAAATTTGTGCGATAGGCAACATCATCACATGTTACTTTAATAAAATAGGTGCCGCTGGAAAAGGCATGAACATCCAGAAGCATTTGTTTTTTGTCGTGACTGTGTGAAGAAGCATCTATAATGATTTGCTCTCCGAGTGCATTGATGATATCAATTGATTTTATTTCAGATCCACAGCTGATTGACAATACATCGGTTGTAGGATTGGGAAACACTGCAATATTATCATCATTAAAGTATGGGCCGCTGATGTTTGCTGTTACATCAAAGATTGCTGCCTCAACTTCACAGCCATTTGCATCTGTGGCTACAACGTTATAATCACCACTTTGAACAGCGAGGTAAAAATATTCGGTAGCACCATTGATAATATTTCCACCATAGTACCATTGGTAACTTACAGCTCCCTGATTTGCAAAGAGCGTGTCGCCGCTCTGCATGATTCCCTGAGGTGAAGGATAAGGAAAAACTGTAATAAAATTATTCAGGGTTAATGTGTCGCTGGTTATTGCATTCGTTGCAATAAGAGAAACACTATATGAGCCCGGGGAGTTGTAACAAATATTGAGCGGGTTTACATCGGTGCTCGTAGATGGAGTAGCTCCCGTAAAGTTCCACAAATAGGAGGTGGCATTTTGTGAAAGATTTGTAAAGTTTGTACATGTACCCGGACAAATTTGATTTGGCGCGTTGAATATGGCTACCGGTGTAGCATTGGCAATTTCTACGACAACATCGTCGAAAAAATAGTATGCTCCGAAATTGGGACAAGGATCAAACTGCTGATATGTAGTAGATGCATCGTCTAAGAAATTTCCAATGGTGATGAATTGATACGCGGAGTCTGCGACAAATTGCATAGAGATGAGTTGCCAAGTGTAAGAATAAAATATTGTTCCATAAGTCACCTGAGGTGTGACCGAAATAGGATCAGTTCCTAATTGTGTTAAAGGCTGTGTGCTGAAGCATGCACTGATTTCGGCAATGCCTCCGCCACCATAGGTTCCTGACGTTACACCATTGGTGATGTAAAAACTCACATTATAAGTCTGCCCGATTACGAGCGGGGAAATTAATTGTGAAGAGATATATTCTCTGAAATTCTGGGGACTATTGTAATATATGGCCTGGCCCATACAAGCATTGCCTGAATTTGCAGACACTGTTCCGATAAAACAATTTGGCAGCTGAACAATTCCTGTTCCCATGGTATGGAAATAATCGGAACTTCCTCCGCCATTGCAATTGCCCCATCCTGTTGCCAGAGAATATTGCCCTGGCCCTGATGGAAATCCGGAGTTGGTTTCAAATCCGGGATTGGAAACAAGATTTTGTGCGCCGGAACGAAGAGAAAGTAAAATGAAAATTAGTAGTATGTTTCTGTTCATGGTTTTTAAAATTAGCATTGTTACTTTGTGAAAGCAAATTTACTTTCCGGTTTCTTTAGAAAAATTCAGATGAAAAAGATTGTCTCCGCCGTTGATGGCAAGCCTATAAATTCCGCTGTTTAAAAAATGAATATTTATTTCAGTTTTCATCTTCATTTCGGATTGCTTGAATTCTTTAACAAATAACTTCTCACCTATTATATTGAAGATCGTAATTGATTCAATGTTGAATTCTGCGCTCACAAATAGAAATTCACCGGCAGGATTAGGAAACAGCTTCACCTCAGACCTTTCTCCCTCGGAGAGTGGTTGCACAACTGCAATGACGTCAAAGATAGCAGCTTCAACTTCACAACCATTGTCATCTGTTGCGACAACATTGTAATCACCGCTTTCAGTTGCAATATAATAATAGTCTGTTGCACCCGAAATGATGATTCCATCATGATACCACTGGTATGAAGTTGCACCCTGGTTGGCTGATAACGTATCGCCGTTCTGCATAATTCCTTGTGGTTGCGGAAATGGAAAAACAGTAATGTAGTCAGGGATGTAAAGAGTATCCGTTCCACCGGCGCTGGCGGCGATCAGTGATACATCATAAGTACCCGGATTTGCATAACAGATTCCTGTAGGGTTTATATCGGTACTCGTGGTGATATTGGCTCCGGGAAAAGACCATAAATAAGATGAAGCGCTTGAAGATAGATTTGTAAAGTCAACGCAGGTACCGGGACAAATTGAATCCGTTGCAGAAAATGCTGCTGCCATTGCTGTCGTTGTATCACAATACCTAATGATCCAGAAGTCAGTACTTGAAAGTGTAGTGTCCCAATTTGGCTGATTTTTATCGCCTGAATCATCTCCATATGTTGCTTCTGCAATGGCATAGCAGCCATCGGAAGTTCGGATCATCATCGGATAAACTTTCTGATCAGGATCGGTGAAGATTGTTTTGTCCCAGAGTTTATTCCCCAAAGAATCAGATTTAAGCACCCATGCCTGAGCCAGTCCAAGATTATTTTCTGTTTTATCCCCGCTGACACCTGAAAAGGAATTGCAGGTGACAATATATCCGCCGTCGCTATCCTGGAGCACACTTCCAATTCCATCTTCTAAGTCAATTCCGCCAAAGTCCTTGTCCCACTGAATAATTCCTGCTGAAGTAATTTTCAATAGCCATACATCGCCCAGTCCCCAGGTATTCTGTGTTTTATTTCCGC
The DNA here is from genome assembly GCA_964356415.1 of uncultured Flavobacteriales bacterium. Classification (GTDB taxonomy): domain Bacteria; phylum Bacteroidota; class Bacteroidia; order AKYH767-A; family 2013-40CM-41-45; genus JAPLDB01. The sequence continues at coordinate 13,364 of CAYHHK010000034.1, read as the reverse complement.
TGATTCCGGAAGCTGAATAGCATCCAAGCATGTATCCACCATCAGCCGATTTACAAAAACTGTTAACCTGGTCATAATCGAAACCACCATAGTCAGCGTCCCATATTTTATTTCCCAGCGAATCAGTTTTTATTATCCAGACATCGGTGGCTCCCCAGATATTCTGAGTTTTATCGGGGCCGGCAAGTGAACTTGATGTACCACCAAGAAGAAAGCCACCGTCACCGGCAATCAACAGATTGGAGAGGAAATCATAGTCGGTTCCTCCGAAATCCTTATCCCAAAGAACTGTTCCTATTGAGTCTGTTCTCACGATCCAGTAATCATGAAACCCGCGGTTGATCTGTGTTTTATCGCCTCCGATTCCTGATCCGGAGTATCCTCCTATAATATAACCACCATCAGAGGTTTGAAGAACAGAGACAAGGTATTCATCATTTATTCCACCATATCTTTTATCCCATATTTTATTGCCAAGTGAATCGGTTTTGATGATCCAGTAATCAACTGCACCGCGGCTTGGTTGTGTTTTATCACCACCAACGCCTGAGTCGGAATTTCCGCCAAGAATATATCCGCCATCAGCGGTTTGTTCAAGTGCATTCAGGTAATCAATACCTGCGGCTCCAAACCTTTTGTCCCATTGTTTGATTCCAAGTGCATCAATTTTTACGACCCAGAAATCGAGGTTGCCCCAAGAAGGCTGCGTTTTGTCTCCGCTGATACCTGATGAGGAATACCCGCCGAGAATGTAACCACCATCGTTTGTTTGCTGAAATGAATTAAGGTAGTCGTATAACTCTCCTCCAAAGCGGTAATCCCATTGTTTGACAAGGGGAGATTGCGCCTTCGCATATGCACTAAGGAAAAACGATAAAAAGAAAATAAACTTTTTCACTTCAAATCAGATTTCATTGTTTGATAAACATGCTTCTAACGATTTTTTCTGAAAAAGAAATTTGGATCAGATAGGCGCCTTTTGAAAATAAGCTACAATCAATAATTCCTGATGTGTTCTTATCCAAAGAATATATTTTTTCACCCACAAGATTATAAATGGTGATGTTGGAGGATAAGCCGCAAATTTTTGAAGGGACAGATAATACATTGGTCACCGGATTCGGGAATAGGACCCATTTATCTGTATTTTCCAGGGGGGCAATTGTTCCAGCCAATACACTGAATATGGCAGCTTCAACTTCACATCCGTTCCCATCAATACAAACAACATTATAATCGCCGCTTTGTGAAGCAAGATAATAATAGTCTGTAGCGCCGTTCAAAGCCATCCCATTGAAAAACCATTGGTACGTTTGCGCTCCCTGCAATGCGAATAGGGTGTCACCGTTTTGAATTATGCTCTGTGGTGGAGGATAAGGGTAAACAGCAATATAATTTGAGAGCAGAATGGTATCACTGCCGTTGTTGTTTTCAGCAATCAGAGTGACATCAAAAGAGCCGGGGTTATTGTAACAAATATTCTGCGGGTTTTCATCAGTGCTGCTCACCATCGTTGAGCCATTGAAAGTCCATTGATAGCTTGTAGCATACAAAGAAAAATTATTGAAAGAGGTGCAGGTTCCGGGGCATAGCATATTTACCGCGTTGAACAATGCCTGAGGCAATAACGTGGTATCACAATATGTGATGATCCAGTAATCTGTGGTTGCATGCGTAGTGTCACGGTTTTCCTCTGTTTTATAGCCGGCGATACCCGACCATGATGCATGTGCAACAGCAAAGCAACCGTTTCTGGTCTGTATTGCATGCGGATATATTTTATTTTCCGGTGCAGTCAATATAGTTTTGTCCCATTCTTTTATTCCGGAAGAATCAGTTTTTACGATCCATGTCTGGCTGATGCCAAGGTTATTTTCTGATTTGTCGCCGCCGGATGGAGACTGGGATTCACCACAGATTATAAATCCTCCGTCTCGCGTTTGAAAAGTGCTTCCCAGGTCATCTTCAATTCCTGTGTTGCCAAAATCCTGATCCCAAACAAAATTCCCCAGCGAGTCAGCTTTTATTACCCAATAATCTTGCGCACCAAACAGGGGCTTGGTCTTATCTCCGCTGATTCCTGATTCAGAAAATCCACTTAAAATATATCCGGATTCATTTGTCACATCCATTGATTGAAGCATGTCTATGTCACTGCCTCCGAAATCTTTGTCCCATTGAATTGCTCCAATGGAATCTGATTTTACGATCCAGTAATCATAATCCCCTTGTGTTGGTTGTGTTTTATCGCCTCCTATTCCTGAAATTGAACTACCTCCGAGAATAAATCCATTGTCTGGTGTCGTTCCTGCAAATTTGAGTTGTTCATCATCAGTCCCACCAATGTCTGCATCCCAGATTTTGTTGCCAAGAGAATCTGTTTTTACGATCCAGTAATCATAATTACCCTTTGTTGCCTGTGTCTTATCACCGCTGCTATCTGATCTTGAAATTCCGGCGAGTAAATAGCCATCATCAGATGTTTGAATAACCCTTGTAAGAAATTCTGCATCAGAGCCTCCAAATCTTTTGTCCCATAATTTTATTCCTGTATCATCAAGTTTCACCATCCAGTAATCACTCAAACCCCTGCCTGACTCTGATTTATCACCATTGTTTCCGGAATTAGAAGTGCCCCCGAGAATGAATCCCCCGTCGCGGGTTTGCTGTATTGAGTTGAGGTAATCATTCAATGATCCTCCGAACCGTTTATCCCACTGCTTAATTCCGTTTCCGTCTGTTTTTACAATCCAGAAGTCGTTGCCCCCACGTGAGGGCTGGCTCTTATCACCATTGAGTCCAGAAAGTGAATACCCGGCGAGCATGAAACCACCATCAGCTGTTTGCAAAAAATCGTTTAGGAAATCTGTTTGTTTCCCACCGAAGCGTGCGTCCCACTGTTTGGACCACGGGGATTGTGAATAAGAAGACCTGAAACAAGTGAGGATAAATATGCATAAGAGGAAAGGATATATTTTTATCTGCATATTATTGGTAATAACACTTAATGCGACCCGGAGAATCAAAGCATAGCAAATCCGGAGTTCATTAGATTATTCACAAGCTAAAAGTAGGATTAAATCGAATGAGTGCAAATTGGATTTTAGAAAATCCCATTTGATTGTGGTTTTAGAGGAAAGCATCTCATATCCGGGTTAGAAGATTAATGAGATTTAATAATATATCATGTTTACCTCTATTTTTAATACATGTTGATAAAAAATCATACATTTTTCTTGACATACCCCCTATTTTTTACCTATCATTGCCGAAAAATTGGTGGTTTTGGTACCGGTACCCCCTTGAAAAGTAGGCAGTAGGCAGGAGCAGGAGGCAGGTGCAGTAGACAGTGGCAGCAGGCAAGAAATTAGAATTCGGGTTTAAATGTTATTCCGAATTCAGATTGAATAATCAACTAATCAACTAATCAACTAATCAACTAATCAACTAATCAACATGTCAACACTCCGGTTTCGCGCACTTGAAACAATGCTGGCGCGCACAGCAGTAAAGTACACACCGCCTTCAGACAAGGTGAGTGATTTCTTCGGCGTCAACGTATTTAACCATGATGCGATGACCAAGTATCTTCACAAAGATGCTCTGAAAGCTGTGAATGCAGCGATCAACTCAGGTGAAAAAATTGACCGCAAGGCAGCAGACCTGGTTGCCATAGGGATGAAAGAATGGGCGGCAAGCAAAGGTGCAACCCATTACACACACTGGTTTCAGCCGCTCACCGGACTGACAGCAGAAAAGCACGATGCCTTCTTTGATATCCATGACGGTAAAGCAATTGATACTTTTTCAGGCAATGCGCTGGCGCAGCAGGAGCCGGATGCTTCCAGTTTTCCGAGCGGAGGAATCCGAAATACTTTTGAAGCCCGTGGATATACAGCATGGGATTTAAGTTCCCCTGCTTTCATCATGGAAAGCTCCAATGGAAAAACCCTTTGCATTCCGACCGTTTTTGTTTCATACACGGGAGAGACACTTGATTACAAAGCACCGCTACTGAAGGCACTTCATGTATTGAATGAAACAGCAGTTGATGTTTGCCAGTTGTTTGACAAAGACATCACGAAGGTATATGCTACGCTGGGAGTGGAACAGGAATATTTTCTTGTTGATACTGCGTTGTTGAATTCCCGTCCTGATCTATATATTACAGGCAGGACTTTGTTTGGTCACTCGCCTGCCAAAGGCCAGCAGTTGGAAGACCATTATTTCGGAAGTATCCCTGAGCGTGCTTATGTTTTCATGCTTGATTTCGAAACAGAATCATATAAACTTGGTATTCCGCTCAAGACGCGTCATAATGAAGTAGCGCCAAGCCAGTTTGAATGTGCTCCTGTATTTGAAGAAATAAATCTTGCAGTGGACCACAACCTACTCCTTATGGACCTTATGGAGAAGGTGGCACGCAGACATAATTTCAAGGTGTTATTGCATGAAAAACCATATGCAGGAATCAATGGCAGCGGCAAGCACAACAACTGGAGCCTGAGCACCAATACGGGCAAGAACCTTCTTTCTCCCGGTGGCAATCCGAAGAGCAACCTGATGTTCCTTACTTTCTTCATCAATACGATCAAAGCTGTGTATGAACATGCTGATCTGCTTCGCGCAAGTATTGCCTCTGCAAGTAACGACCATCGGTTAGGTGCCAATGAAGCACCACCGGCCATCATGAGTATATTCCTTGGAGGTCAGTTAACGAAAGTGCTTGATGAAATTGAAAAAAGTGTAGGCGACAAGAAGATGAGCCCTGAACAAAAGACAGCAATCAAACTGAACATCGGTAAGATCCCTGAAATCCTGCTTGACAATACAGACCGGAACCGCACCTCTCCGTTTGCTTTCACAGGTAATAAGTTCGAGTTTCGTGCAGTTGGATCTTCGGCCAATTCATCTAATGCCATGATGGTATTAAACACCATTGTCGCGAACCAACTTCGGGAATTTAAGGCTGAAGTGGATGTCCTGATTAAGAAGAATGTCAAGAAGGATGAGGCCATTTTGAAAGTACTTCGTCAATACATTGTTTCTTCAAAGAATATTCTCTTCGGAGGAAATGGATACGGAGATGAGTGGCTTAGCGAAGCAAAAAAACGTGGTCTTAGCAATATAACCACAACACCACCGGCGTTGGATGCCTTTGTTTCAAAGAAATCATTCGAACTGTTTGAAAAGAACAACATCTTCAGTCATCGCGAAGCGGAAGCGCGCCATGAGATCATGCTCGAGACATATATTAAGAAACTGCAGATTGAATCTCGCGTGATGGGTGATCTGGCAATCAACCACATTATTCCGGCAGCAATTAAATATCAGACCACACTTGCTGAAAATGTGGAAGGTTTAAAGGACATCGGAATGAAAGCTGACACCTATGGAACTCAGGTTGTTATGATCAAGGAGATCAGTGAACATATTTCAATTATTTACACTGAGGTGGATGCAATGATTGAAGCCCGTAAGAAGGCGAACAAACTTGAGAATGGCAGGGATAAAGCAATTGCATACTGCGATAAAGTAAGGCCTTATTTTGAGACCATCAGGGAGCATGTCGATAAGCTTGAGATGATTGTTGATGATGAGATGTGGCCACTTGCCAAATACAGGGAGCTAGTGATGATAAGATAATCCACAGAAGCTATACTGCCGCGGGTTCACAGAGAAAATCCTTATTTTAAACTGTGAATCTGTGGCTTCTTTTTGTTCGTATTTCTCATGAAAATGAGTAAGAACATACGTTGAATAAACTTAGATTTATCGTTTTCATTCCTTTCACAGGTGAGAAATTATTTTTTCCTTTGTGGGATAACCTTATGAACCAAAATCTACTGATGCAAGCTTTTAAATTTATTCCGGCCCTTGTCCTCCTTTTTGTTTCAACAACCATTTTCGGACAACGGGGAGTTACGTATATGGCAGATAAGGCATATGACAGCGGGGACTATTACGATGCAATCAATCTTTACAAGAAAGCATATACCAAGGAAAAGAATAAGACGAAAAAAGCAGAGGTAATTTTTCGCGTTGCAGAATGTTACCGCAAAACGAATGACTATAAGAATCAGGAAGTGTGGTATGGCAAAGCAGTAAAAGCAAAGATCAAGAATCCCAATGCTGTGCTGTTTCTCGCCAATTCACTTAAATATAATGGAAAGTATGATGAGGCTATTGTCCAGTTTGAGGCCTATAAAAAACTAAATCCCAATGATCCTGCCGGTGATTTAGGCGCTCAGTCCTGTGCGCAGGCGCAGAAATGGAAAGACCGTCCGACCCGCTTTAAGGTGGAAAACGTTGCGCCTATCAATACCAAATACGCTGACTTTGGTGCGGCTTATTCTAATAAAGACAAGCGCCACATAATTTATACCTCGGCACGCGCAGAAGCAATGGGTAAAAATGATGACGGAGGAACAGGAGAAAAATTTCAGGATCTTTTTGAAGCAACAGTTGATAAGAAAGGGAAGTGGAGTGCACCAAAACCTTTGCTGGAACCCATCAACTCAACAGATAATGATGGCGCAGCAACGCTCAATCAAAAAGGCGATGACATGTATTTTACACGCTGCGTCTTTGGAAAAGGTGCAACCGGTGTTTGTGACATCTACTACTCAAGAAGAAAAGGAGCGACCTGGGATGAGCCGAAACTTTTAGAATTAGGTCCGGACAGCGTCGTTGTAGGTCAGCCGAGTTTATCTGCAGACGGCCAGCAATTGTATTTTGTATCGAATATGCCTGGAGGACAAGGCGGCTACGACATATGGATCAGCAACTGGGAAAAGGGAGCCAATAAGTGGGGGACTGCTGCAAATCTTGGTGCCAAAATCAATACCCGGGAAGATGACATGTTCCCGTTCATTGCTGCTGATGGCACTCTTTATTTTTCGAGCAAAGGACATATTGGAATGGGCGGACTGGATATTTTCAGAACTAAAATGAATGGCAGCAGCTGGGATGAACCTGTTAATCTGAAATACCCGGCCAATACTTCTGCAGATGACTTTGCATACATCAGTGATGAATCCGGAGAAACAGGTTTCCTTAGTTCGAATAGGGAAGGCGGGAAAGGAAATGATGACATTTATAAATGGACACTTCCTCCATTGGTATTTACTGTATCAGGAAAAGTTTATGATGCCGATAGCAAAGCGAACATTGAAGGAGCGCGTATTGAGATCTTTGCAAGTGACGGTAGCAACATCCCATACAATACAGATAAGACAGGATCATATAAATTTGATTTAAAACCTGAGACAGATTATAAACTCGTTGCGACCGTTCCAAGTTACCTCAGCAAACAATATGAGTTAAGTACCAAAGGTCTTGAAAACTCAAAGGATTTTATCGGTGATTTTGATTTTGCTTTGAAGTCCACACTGAAGGCCATCGAGCTTCCGAATATTTTATATGATTTAGGTAAATGGGATCTTCGTCCGGAATCAAGAAAAGCACTCGACGGATTAGTCCAGGTCATGAATGACAATCCTACAATCGTGATTGAGCTTGGCTCACATACAGATTCTCGTCCGATCCCGATGAGCAACGACACCTTGTCTCAGCACCGTGCAGAATCTGTTGTGAATTATCTCATCCAAAAAGGAATTGATCCGGGCCGCCTGGTTGCAAAAGGATACGGACAACACCAGCCACGTACATTGTATAAGGATATTGGTTCTTTTAAAGAAGGAGATGTTCTTACCGATGGATTCATCAATGGTCTGAAAAAACCTGCTCTGAAGGAAGAGGCACATCAGTTGAACAGACGAACTGAGTTTCGTGTTTTACGGACCAATTTTATCAAAGGGGATAATACGGATGTTCCAAACAGACCTGTAATTGAGATTGTTGATTCTGCTTCCATGAACCGGCAGCCGGAGAATATTGTCATTGAACAAACAAAGACAGAAATTCCGACCAAGGTGGAGATCAAGGAAGTGATCAAGGTGACCGGTGATATTTACACAGCAGAAAAAAAGGATACCTATTCTTCTGTTGCTAAGAAATACAACATGGACGTAAAAACACTCAAGGCGCTCAACGACCTGAAAGCAGAGCTGATCTATGAGGGTATGGAATTGAAAGTTACCCAGGACGGCGACTACACAGAATACAACAAGAAGTTCTATACGCTGGATAAAGATGATAAGAAGTGGAAGGATGTTGCGAAGAAGACAAACCTGAAAGATAGTGATCTTAAAAAAATAAATAAAAATATCGACGAGGATCAGTTCAGGACAGGAAAGAAGATCAGGATAGCGAAATAAAAAGTATCCGAAAGCGTCCCGAAACACCGGGACGTTTTTTTTAATACAGGTTTTTGAGCAGATGATAAATAAACAGCAACAATAATTCAAACAGGTCTATATATATTTGACTTTCATGTCTGCTAAAAGCACATACGAACAACGCGGCGTCAGTTCTCAGAAGGAGGACGTACACAAGGCCATTAGTGGAATTGACAAAGGACTTTTTCCGAAAGCATTTTGCAAGATCGTGCCTGATTACCTTAGCAATGATGACAATTATTGCATTGTGATGCATGCAGACGGGGCAGGAACAAAATCTTCTCTTGCTTATGCTTATTGGAAAGAAACAGGGGACATGACCGTTTGGAAAGGTATTGCTCAGGATGCAGTGGTCATGAATACAGACGATCTGCTTTGTGTTGGTGCAACGGATAATATTCTGTTATCATCAACAATAGGAAGAAATAAAAATTTAATTCCGGGAGAGGTTATTTCAGCCATCATCAATGGAACAGAAGAAGTTCTTTCTGGATTGAGGAAGCATGGTATTGGAATCCATTCCACCGGCGGTGAAACGGCTGATGTAGGTGATCTTGTAAGGACAATCATTGTTGATTCTACTGTTGTCTGCAGAATGAAAAGGAGCGAAGTGATCAACAATGCAAATATCAAGGCGGGAGACGTGATCGTTGGTTTTGCCAGTTATGGTCAAACTACCTACGAAGATCAATATAATGGAGGGATGGGAAGCAACGGACTTACTTCTGCACGGCATGATGTCTTCGATAAAAGTGTTGGTGAGAAATATCCGGAAACGTTTGACCAGCTGATCAAAACGGAATTTGTTTATTCGGGAAGCAGGAAACTGACGGATAAAATTGAAACCGGAAGCGGGGCGATTGAGATTGGCAAACTTGTTTTATCGCCCACGAGAACATATGCACCTGTGTTAAAAAAAATTTTTGAATCTCACCGGAAGGAAATACATGGTATGGTTCATTGCAGTGGCGGAGGGCAAACCAAAGTTTTGCATTTTGTGGATAAAGTTCATATCATCAAAGACAATCTATTTCCTGTGCCGCCCTTATTCAAACTGATACAGGAGGAAAGCAATACTTCGTGGGAAGAAATGTACAAGGTATTTAATATGGGCCATCGCATGGAAATTTATTGTGATGAAGGAATAGCTTCGACGCTGATAGAAATTGCAGGAACATTCAATCTCGCTGCTAAGATTATTGGCAGGGTGGAGCAAAGCGATTCAAAAAAGCTCACAATTAAATCTGAACCCGGGGAATTTACATACTAATATGTAAAATACTTTGCATGGTGTATAAATATTCATATTTTTGTGTATAAAGAATATTTGAATGAGAACCAATATTCATCTTGATGACAAACTAATAAAACGGGTCATGAAATTGACCAATGCAAAATCTAAACGGGAAGCCGTTCATTTGGCTCTTGAAACATATGAGCGACAGCTCCTTCAGCAAAGTATTTTTGGACTGATAGGAAGTGGAACCTGGACGGGTAATCTTTCTAAAATGAGACGGAGCAAGTGGAGCCATTGATGTTTGATACTTCCGTTTGGATTGATTTCCTTAATGAGAAAATAAATCCCAAAACAACGTTGCTGAAAAAATATATCTCCGGATGGCTGCCGCATTATTTGTGTCCTGAAATTATCAGGGAGATTCTTCAAGGGATTCGTGATGACAAAAAGTATGAAACGCTGAAGAAAGTTCTGCTTAGTTATGATATACTTGTAGCCGATGCGGTAGAAGCTAATTTAGGCGCGGCTGAAATATTCAGGACATTAAAAAAGAAGGGTGTTACAATTCGGAATGTTTCTGATTGCATGATTGGATGGTATGCAATAAAACACGACATCAGAATTGTTCACAATGATTCCGATTTTGATAAGATCTCTGCCCATACTCATTTAAAAATACATAAGGTGTGAACCCTTTTTTCGTTTATGTAAGCATCTTATGAGCTTCAAAATAAAATCACTTAAGCTAATCTCCCTCTCTTCGCTTTCCGGAGTACTCCTTTGGCTAAGCTGGCCTGAGCGTGGGTTTACACCGCTTGTATTTATTGCATTTGTTCCACTCTTATTCGTAAATCATTATTTCAACAATCAGGAAGTTAAAAGGCGAAAGAGAAAAATTTTTGGACAATTATTCATCTCGATGCTATTCTGGAACTCACTCACTACATGGTGGATTTACAATAGTACCGATGTGGGAAGTTTTGTGGCAATCGGCATAAACAGTTTGTTTATGACCATTGTTTGGATGTTGTTCCACATCACGAAAAGACAATTCGGAACAGCAATCGGCTATTTTTCATTATTCTGCTACCTCATCGGTTTTGAATACCTGCATCTTACATGGGAAATTTCATGGCCATGGCTGACGCTGGGAAATGTTTTTGCCACGCATCCTGAATATGTTCAGTGGTATGAATTTACGGGAGTATTGGGAGGATCGATATGGGTGATTGCTGCGAACCTTTTCTTTTTTGTTCTTGCTAAAAATATATTCAACCGCGATCTATTAAAGCAATTGCGGAGGATAAATTCTGTCGTAGCGCTTGCCGGAACAGCTGTTCTCCTGAGTGCGCCTCTGATTTTTTCGAAGTGGCTTTATAACAGGCATGTGGATAAAGGAGAATCTGTAAGCATTGTCGTTGTCCAGCCCAATATTGATCCGTACAATATGAAGTTCAGCGGGAACGGAGACGATCAGCTTGCCAAGATGCTGCAACTGGCATCTACGGTGGTAGACAGCAGTACAAAATTTGTTTTGTTTCCGGAGACTGCCCTGGCTGACGGTTTATGGGAGGAAAACATGGCCAGTCACAAACAGATCAGAACCATTGAAAAATTCATTCATGCTTTTCCGAATGTGACAGTCCTTATTGGTGCGGCAACAGCGAAGGAATATGATAAAGATTCAATGCCCAGCGAAACTGCAAGAAAATTTCATGACAGTGAAAATTATTATGATGAATTCAATACAGCATTGATGATTGACTCATCAAATCGTATACAGGTCTATCATAAGACAAGGCTTGTTCCCGGAATAGAAAAGATGCCATATCCGAAAGTGTTTGGTTTTCTTGAAAAGATTGCGCTTGACCTCGGTGGTACCTCAGGCAGTCTGGGAATTCAGGAGAACCGGACAAATTTCATCGCTCCGGACAGCACTAAAATTGCCCCTGCAATATGCTATGAAAGTATCTATGGTGGCTTCTTAAGTGATTATGTAAAAGCGGGAGCGCAGTTGATCTTCATCATCACCAATGACGGATGGTGGGGAAATACTCCCGGTCACCGCCAGCACATGAATTATGCGCGTTTACGAGCGATTGAATTCAGGAAGGGAATAGCGCGATCTGCAAATACAGGCATTTCCTGTTTTATTAACCAAAGAGGGGATGTGATCCAGCAAACGGGCTGGTGGGAGGAAGATGCGATCAGACAAACACTTTACAAGAACAATATCAGAACTTTTTATGCCCGGCATGGGGATTATATCGGTGTGGCGGCTGCCATATTAGCTGTTGTTCTATTTTTCATGACATTATATAAAAAATATTTTCGCAAATAAAATTGATCTTTCGCTTTATCTTCGCGCTTCCAAATTATTTTTGGAACGAAAATGAAATATGATGTTGTTGTAATTGGCTCAGGTCCCGGCGGATATGTTTCTGCTATTCGATGCTCCCAACTTGGAATGAAGGTGGCGATCATTGAAAAGTACAATGTGCTTGGCGGCACCTGTACAAATGTGGGTTGTATTCCATCAAAAGCGCTTTTGGATTCATCAGAACATTTCCACAATGCAGCACATTCATTTAATACACATGGCATTGAATTGGATAATCTGAAAGTCAGCATAGCACAAATGATCAAAAGGAAGAATGAAGTTGTGAAACAGAACAATGACGGTTTAAAATTTTTAATGAAGAAGAATAAGATCGATGTCTATTACGGGCATGGAAGTTTTGTGAGTGGGAAGAGGATTAAGATTGAACCGTTCGCTATAGCGGACGGAAATGCGGAAAACGGAAATGTGGAAATCGAAACGGAGAGAACTATCATTGCCACCGGTTCAAAACCATCATCACTTCCCGGAATTACAATTGATTACAAACGAATTATTACCTCTACAGAAGCGTTGAATCTTTCTGAAATCCCGAAGCACCTTGTTATTATCGGTGGCGGCGTAATCGGACTTGAACTCGGTTCGGTATATGCACGTCTCGGATCGAAAGTAACAGTAGTTGAATTTCTCGATTCAATTATTGCAAACATGGACAGGTCTCTTGGTAAGGAACTTCAGAAGTCATTGACTAAACTCGGTTTTAGTTTTTACCTCCAGCATAAAGTGACATCGGTAAAAGCAGATGGAAATAAGGTTGTTGTTGTTGCAGAAGATGCACAGGGAAAATCCCTGAACCTTGAAGGTGACTACTGCCTCGTAAGTGTTGGAAGAAAACCATACACGGAAAATCTCGGGCTTGAAAATGCAGGCGTAAAGCTTGACGAACGGGGAAGAATTTCAGTGAATGAATATCTTGAAACATCTGCAAAAGGCATTTATGCGATCGGAGATGTTGTAAAAGGCGCCATGCTTGCACACAAGGCAGAGGAGGAAGGTGTATTTGTTGCTGAGATTATGGCAGGGCAAAAGCCACACATCAATTACAATCTTATTCCCGGCGTTGTTTATACATGGCCTGAAGTAGCCGCAGTAGGATACACGGAAGAAGAATTAAAAATTCAAAACCGGGAATATAAATCCGGATTATTTCCATTCAAAGCCAGTGGCCGTGCAAGGGCAAGTATGGATACGGATGGTTTTGTAAAAGTGCTGGCGGATAAAAAGACAGATGAAATTCTTGGCGTGCACATGATAGGTCCGCGCGTTGCAGATGTGGTAGGAGAAGCTGTTGTTGCAATGGAGTTCCGGGCATCGGCCGAAGACATCGCGCGTATCAGCCATGCACATCCAACTTACACAGAAGCATTCAAAGAAGCCTGTCTTGCGGCAACCGAGAATCGCCCGATACATATTTAAAAAAATATCGAAT
>CAYHHK010000033.1:0-33524 GCA_964356415.1 uncultured Flavobacteriales bacterium | reverse complement strand
AAAAAAAATTTCTCTTGCAGGTAAAAAAATAAAATGCTTTTATTTGCGCCCTGAAAAATCCAGATGTGAGTTATGAGATATGAGTATTGAGACCAGGCTGTAAGCGGCTGTTATCTCAAATCTCACATCTCAAATCTCTTTTCTCAATTCCAATACATGTCAAAAAACCTAGTCATCGTTGAGTCCCCTGCAAAGGCGAAAACCATTGAGGGATACCTCGGAAAAGATTTCACGGTGAAGTCGAGCTACGGACACGTGCGTGACCTGGTGAAGAGCGGGATGGGCATTAATGTCAAAAAGAATTTCGAACCGGTGTATGAGATCAGTCCCGACAAACAGCATGTGATCAATGACTTGAAGAAACTATCGAAGAAAGCAGACATTGTGTGGCTTGCAACGGACGAGGACCGCGAAGGGGAAGCCATCTCATGGCATTTGCTGGAAGCACTGGAGCTCGATGAAAAGAATACCCGCCGTATTGTGTTTCATGAAATAACAAAGAAAGCAATATTAAATGCCATTGATAACCCGCGAAAGATCGACCGCAATTTAGTTGATGCGCAACAGGCACGCAGGGTACTTGATCGTTTGGTGGGTTTTGAACTGAGCCCGGTGTTGTGGAAAAAAGTTCGTCCGTCTCTTTCGGCAGGACGAGTACAAAGTGTCGCTGTTCGATTGATCGTGGATCGCGAAAGAGAAGTGACATCTTTTGGCATCACTACTTATTACAGGGTAACGGCGGTATTCTCTGTTAACGGCAAAACGTTTAAAACAGAACTTTCGAAAAAATTTACAACGAGAGAAGAGGCGGAAAAATTTCTGAACGATTGCATCGGTGCAAATTTTTCTGTTAGGAACCTGGAAGTAAAGCCCGGCAAACGCTCACCGGCTGCGCCTTTCACGACATCAACATTGCAACAGGAGGCCAGCAGAAAACTCGGGTATTCCGTTGCACAAACAATGGTGATTGCCCAAAAATTATATGAGAGCGGTAAGATCACTTACATGAGAACGGACTCTGTAAATCTTTCCCAGGATGCCCTTGCCAATGCACGTCAGGTTGTCCTTAGCAATTACGGAGAAAGATATTCTGAGACCCGCCAATACAAAACCAAGCAGGCATCGGCACAGGAAGCCCATGAAGCCATTCGTCCGACTGATTTTAATACAGAAGTAGTTGATGAAGACACACGCAACCAGCGGTTGTATGACCTCATCCGCAAGCGCGCACTGGCATCGCAGATGAGTGAAGCGATTCTTGAGAAAACAGTGATCACGGTTGGGTCGGATAAATCAGAACTGAACTTTATCGGAACGGGAGAAGTGATCAAGTTTGATGGATTCCTTCGCCTTTATATGGAAGGAACAGATGAAGAAGGTGATGAAACGCAGGAAGGACTGATGCCGGAGGTAACTATTGGCGAGAAGCTGGCTCTTGTTGAATCCGTAGCCATGCAGCGGTTCACTTACCCGCCGGCACGATACACGGAGGCTTCGCTGGTAAAGAAACTGGAGGAGCTTGGAATCGGCAGACCATCAACGTATGCGCCAACAATATCTACCGTTCAAAAACGCGGATATGTTGTTAAGGAAGAACGCATGGGAAGAGAGCGCGAATATGATGTGATCACACTGCGTGACAATCAGATCAAGTCAGAAAAGAAAACGGAGACCACCGGAGCTGATAAAAATAAATTGTTCCCGACTGATATCGGCATGCTGGTGAATGATTTCCTGGTGGCAAACTTTAAAGACATTCTTGACTTTAATTTTACCGCTTACGTTGAAAAAGAATTTGACGATATCGCCAACGGAGATTTGAAATGGCAGAAGATGCTTGCTGAATTTTATGTGCCATTTCATAAAACAGTGGAACATACAACGGAAAATTCGGAACGAGTTTCCGGCGAGCGTATTCTCGGCAAAGATCCGGCAAGCGGATTGACATTGCTTGTGCGTGTTGGCCGGTTTGGACCAATGGCGCAAATCGGAACCACGGATGAAATTGAAAAACTCGGCGAGGGTGCGAAGGCGCGTTATGCCAAGTTGCGCAACAACCAGCGAATAGAAAATATTACACTCGAGGAAGCGATTGACCTGTTCAAACTTCCGCGTAACATCGGACAATATGAAGGGGATGATGTTGTTGTTTCCATCGGACGATTTGGACCATATGTTCGTTTCGGGAGTTTGTTCGCCTCTTTGAAAAAAGAAGACGATCCGTATACAATAACCTATGACAGGGCAGTGGAACTGATCATTGATAAAAAGAGGGCCAATGCAGAGCGCCTGATACAGTCATTTGAAGAAGACAAAGAGGTTCAGGTACTCAAAGGAAGATGGGGACCATTTATCAATTTCCATGGACGTAATCTTCGCATTCCAAAAGACAAAGACGGTACTACCATAACCCTTGCAGAGATCAATGAAATTGCAGCAAACACACCCGATACCGGTAAGAAATCCTGGGGCGGGAAAAAGGGCGGTTTCAAGCAAAAGGCGGCAGCACCGGTGAAAAAATCTGCCGGCAAAAAGAAGGTTACAGAGGAGGAACCTCCATTGAAGAAAGCCGCATCGGCAAAGAAAACCGCTGTGAAAAAGAAAGCTGTTAAAACAAAGAAGGCTGTTAAAAAATAATTTTCAACTGCCCGTTTCCATCCAACGCTTGAAGTAATTTCATCGTCACAAATATTTGTGACAACTTTATTCTAAAAGCCTGTGGATCTTTCCGTTTATTTTCAGCCGCTCGACAAAGAAATTTTTGACCGCTACAGTCAGCAAAAAAATTTAATGGGGAATGTAGTCGGTAAATTTCTTGAAGAAGAAAAATTTCCTGACCTCTCCGAAACAAAAATTGCCATCTTTGGAGTAGCTGAAGACCGCAACTCAGTTGGAAACAAAGGGTGCGGCGAAGCACCGGACAAGATTCGTGAGCGGTTTTACAAGCTCAAGTCAGTTGCGCATCCATATAAAATTACGGATCTCGGAAATCTCCGGCTCGGAGAAACCGTGAATGATACCTACGCTGCTGTTTCAAGCATCATGGTTGATTTGATGCGGGAAGGAATTTTGCCAATTATTCTGGGGGGAAGTCAGGATCTGACTTTTGCGCAATATGTCGCGTATCAGAAACTGGAAGAGACTGTGAATATTGTTTCTGTGGATGCTTATTTTGACCTCGGTAATACAGAAGAAAACCTCCGCAGCCATTCTTATCTCGGGAAGATCATTCTGCATGAACCAAACTTCCTGTTCAATTTTTCAAACATTGGCTACCAGACTTATTTTGCAGGTGCCGATCAGATTGAACTGATGGGCAAGCTCTATTTCGACGCCTACCGCCTGGGAGATGTGAGAAAAAACATGGAAGAGACAGAACCCATTGTCCGGAATGCCGACATTCTGAGTTTCGATGTAAGCAGTATCCGTCAAAGTGATGCGCCCGGGAATGCCAATGCCACCCCCAATGGTTTTTATGGAGAAGAAGCCTGTGCCATTATGCGTTATGCCGGCCTGAGCGACAAACTAACTTCCATCGGACTTTATGAAGTGAACCCGAGTTATGATCACCGCGACCAGACCTCTCACCTTGTTGCGCAAATGCTGTGGTATTTCCTGGACGGATATTACCAGCGAAAAAAAGATTTGCCATTGGTGAACAAAAGTGCATTTGTGAAGTATCATGTGAATATCAAAAAGGATGAGCAGGAGATCGTTTTTTATAAAAGCAAAAAAAGCGAGCGCTGGTGGATGGAAGTTCCTTATCCGAATTCAAAAGTGAAGTACCACCGGCATCATTTGGTTCCTTGTTCTTACCGGGATTACGAAGTAGCCATGAAGGATGAAATGCCTGACAGGTGGTGGCAGGCCCTTCAAAAGCTAAGCTGACAGTGAGAATCCTCCTTTTTGGGTTAAATCTGAATCCCTGCCCAAAATAAATTTTGTTATTATTTTAATTTTTTCATTTCTTTACGCCTCATAAGCCCGAAGTACTGGTCGGGCCTATGTGAAATTTACTCGATGATTAAACACTTTAAGGTTGCCTTTTTTGTGAGTTTGCTTTTTGCATTGCCGGGATTTGCACAACAGGATCCCCAGTTCAGCCAGCACATGTTTACGAAGCTATATTACAATCCGGCTTTTGCAGGGGCCAATGATGCCATTTGCGGAACGCTGCTTTACCGAAACCAGTGGACTGGCTTTGGCGGAGAACCCAAGACTGCAATGCTGACTGCAGACATGCCCATTGATGCGCTTCACGGAGGTGTTGGATTGTCAGTACATGCACTTGACAAATTAGGTGCAGGAAACAGTCTGAATATTAAAGCCAATTATGCTTACCGTACAGATCTTGGCAATGGCCGGATCGGCATCGGTTTAGGAATAGGGTACCATCAGGAATCAATTGATGGTGGCAAACTCATTTACAATGATGCCGGCGACCAGAATATTCCAACAGGAACCCAAAGCGGAGGAAGCTATGACCTGTCACTCGGGTTGTATTATCATACTGATGCAATGTATGTGGGATTGTCAACATCACACCTTACGGCGAATGAAATAAAGGTTGGTGATGTTACAACGAAACTTGACAGGCACTACTTCCTGATGGCAGGATACAGTTATGACATCAATTCGGTTTTTACCATAAAACCGGCTGTCATGATCAAAAGTGATATTGTTGAGACTCAGTTTGATCTCAATGCAAATCTGGTTGTGAACAGCAAATACTGGATCGGCGGAGCATATCGTTTCCAGGATGCAATTGTGGTGATGGCGGGAATAGAATTAATTCCAAATCTGAAACTGGGATATGCATATGATATTACCACCTCAAGAATAAAAACCTACAGTTCAGGCACACATGAAATAGTATTGGGATATTGCATGAATGTGGCGAAAGTGGTAAAAAGGCAATTTCACAGGAATGTAAGATTCCTGTAAGAATAGGCAGCATGAGGGGATTTGATGAATTAGATTAGGTGAAACCAAAGGTTTAGAATGTCGTTAGAGGTTGTTACACCCCAAAGTGTATACAATAATTTAGGGATAAATACGTTAATCAACTTGCAAACTCAATTTAAACATCTCAATAGTCCAATGAAGAACAAGGCAACAGGATTCAGGAGCGCGGGATATTTATGCTCCATTTTCCTTCTCGCATTAGCAGGATGCGGTGGCGGAAACAAAGGTCAGTTGGTTGGCGTGCAGGGCCGGGAAAAGTGGTATCAGGCAGATCCATACGGAATGGTTTACATTCCGGCAGGGTCTTACAATATGGGCCCCAGTGACCAGGACGTTCCGTATGCATTGACCTCCCAGGCAAAGACAGTTACCATTCCTGCTTTCTACATGGACAATACTGAAATTACAAATAATGAATACAGGCAGTTTGTTTATTGGGTAAAAGATTCACTTGCGCACCGATTGATCGGTGGTGAGCATTTGATCGATGAAGGTGAATATGGAGAGCGCATCAACTGGAGAGCCAAAATTAAGTGGGATGATGAGCAGAATGTTGAAACGCTTGCTGAGCTTTTCCTTCCTGAAACAGAGCGTTTCTATCGCAGAAAAGAAATAGATACCCGTAAGTTGAATTTTGAATACTATTGGATCGACCTCAAAGCAGCTGCTGAAAAAGATTATACCACCCCTGCAGATAATTCAGCAGGAGGACTTTCAAATCGTGCACAAGGCAGGACAGACCGTTCTGTATTTATCAAGAAAGATATTTTGAATGTGTATCCTGATACTTTGTCATGGATACATGACTATGCTTATTCATACCATGAGCCTTTGACCCAGATGTATTTCTGGCATCCGGCCTATGATGAATATCCTGTGGTTGGTGTCAGCTGGAAACAGGCCCGTGCTTTTTGTATCTGGAGAACCCAGTTACTCAATAGCTACCTTGAAGAAAACGGCGATGCTTTTGTTCAGGATTTCCGTCTGCCTACAGAAGCAGAATGGGAATATGCAGCACGTGGTGGTCTGGATTTATCTCCTTATCCATGGGGAGGTCCTTACATCAGAAACAGCCGTGGTTGTTTCTTAGGAAACTTTAAGCCAATGCGCGGAAGTTATCAGGATGACGGCGGTGTTTATACTGTGAAAGTTACTTCTTACTGGCCTAATGATTATGGATTGTATTGCATGGCCGGTAACGTATCTGAGTGGACAAGCAATGCCTTTGATGAGTCTGCTTATAGCTTCAGTCATGACATCAGCACGGATTATGTGTATGATGCAAAGGAGTCTGATCCGGCAGCAATGAAAAGAAAAGTATTGCGCGGAGGTTCCTGGAAGGATGTTGCATTCTATTTGCAGACAAGTGCCCGTACTTATGAGTACCAGGACACTGCAAAATGCTACATTGGTTTCCGCAGCGTGATGAGCTTTCTTGGCCGTGATAAGGCAGATTACTAAATTATCCACAGGCCAAAATTTCCCCTTTTTTGTTTAATCGAAACGATTACATTTACGCCTTTCAAAAAATTGAAAAGTCAACTTACTATTATTGTTTAACCTCAAAACTTAATCTCTTTACATTATGGGAATTGCCGAATTAACACAAGGAAAAAAGTTTAAAACGTTTATGGCTCGTCTCTACGGATGGGGCGCTGCTGTCGTAATTGTCGGAGCACTTTTTAAAATCCAGCACTATCCCGGTGCCGGCTTGATGCTGGTTATCGGACTATCTACTGAAGCCGTGATCTTCTTTTTCTCTGCCTTTGAACCACCACATGAAGACGTGGATTGGTCATTGGTATATCCTGAACTTGCAGGCATGCAGGATGAAGATGCGCATTCACGCAAGAAGGAAAAGAAAAAATCTGTTGATCCGGTTGCGCAATACCTTGATAAATTGATGGGTGAAGCAAACATTGGAGGCGACCTTATTAAAAATTTAGGATCAGGACTGAAATCATTGGGAGACAATACAGCAAAGCTTGCTGATCTTTCTGATGCATCAGTTGCAACAAATGACTACGTAAAGAATGTCAGCAAAGCTTCTCAGTCTGTTGGACAATTGTCGGATTCATATATGAAAGCAGCGCAGGTTGCTGATCAGTTCAGTTCTTCTACTGAAGATGTTCGGGTTTACAAAGATCAGGTTATTTCTGCAGGAAAGAATCTTGCTGCATTGAATGCAGTTTATGAATTGCAGTTGCAGGATTCCAATGAGCATTTGAAACAAACCAGCAAATTCTATGATGGAATAAATGAGTTGATGGGTAATCTGAATTCATCGCTTGAAGATACCAAGAAGTATCGTGAAGAGGTGGCCATGCTTGCTTCGAACCTCACCAAGCTCAACACTGTTTATGGAAACATGTTGTCTGCAATGACAGTTCGATAAACACTTCATCAACCCTAATCAACCAGTTACTTAACAAGCTAACCCACCCATAGAATATGGCAGGCGGAAAATTGACCCCCAGGCAGAAGATGATCAACATGATGTACCTCGTGTTGACAGCCTTACTTGCTTTGAACGTTTCCAAAGAAATCATTAACGCTTTCGTTACTGTAAATGAGAGTCTGGAAGTGTCCAAAACAAACATTGACAATAAAAACAAGAATACCTATGCAGCTTTTGAACAGGCCATGCAAAACGACGCCAAAAAATACGGCGAAGTGAATGCAAAAGCACTGGATGTGAAGAAAGCTTCAGACGCAATGGTAAAATATATTCAAGCGCTGAAGGAAGAGATGGTTCGTCTTAGTGACGGTTTGAAACCCGAAGACAAGACACCGGATCTACGTGATATGGAGAAGAAGGATGACTATGACACACCGACTCACATGATGTGCGGAGATGCCAATGACGGCACAGGCGCCAAGGCAACCGAATTCAAGAATAAAATTGAAGAATATAAGAAGAACATGCTGAAGGATGTCCCGACAGATATGCAGGCAGATTTTAAAAAGCGTTTGGATGGACTCTTAAACACTACCGATCCTGATGCAAGCAGTACCGAATACAAGGAAGACGGAAAGCGCACATGGGAAATGTCGAAGTTTTATCACAATCCCGTAGTGGCTTCAGTTGCTTTGTTAACAAAGTTTCAGGGAGATATCCGGAATTCTGAATCCCAGATTATTGACAACCTGATTGCTTCTGTGGATGCAAAAATTATCAAGTTTGACTTGCTGAAGCCTGCAATTATTCCTGTTAGCACTGTTGTTACCATTGGTTCTAATTATGAAGCAGATGTTTTTCTGTCTGCTACATCTTCAACACTGGCTCCTGAAGTATTTATTGGGGCATCTACTGATTCGAATGGTGTGGCTTGCAAAGGTTGTGAAGGAACGCCGTTGCCAACTGAGGGTGGTTTTGCGAAATATACTTCCCGTCCCGGATCAGAAGGAGAGCAAAAATGGGGCGGTGTTATCCGCGTGAAAAACCCTGATGGCTCTTACAAGCACTACAACTTCAACACCGCTTATACAGCACAGAAACCAAATTCTGTTGTATCGGCTGATAAGATGAATGTATTGTTTATTGGACTGGACAATCCGGTTTCTATTTCAGTTCCCGGCGTTCCAAACAATAAGGTGAAACCTTCTATCGAAGGAGCAGGTGCTTCATTGTCACCGGATGCAAAACTTGGAGGCGGTCATTATATCGCAAGTGTAAGTGCTGCTACAGGTGGAAAAGCTACAATTCGCGTTAGTGCTGAAGTGGGTGGCAAGCAAATGCCAATGGGCGCTTTCGAATACCGTGTTAAGAGTGTTCCTAATCCTGTTGCTACCATGGGCGGCAAAGCCGAAGGCGGACCGATCAACAAGAACCTTTTGATGGCAAGCAGTATGATCCCTGTGATGAAGGATTTCTATTTCGAACTCTTCTGGCAGATCACAGAATTTAAAATGTCAATCGCCGGTAAAGGAATTGAGTATGCTGAGTTTACTGTAAAAGGAAACCAACTAGATGAGAATTGCAGGTCGGTTCTTGCACGTGCAAAACCAGGGACAAAAGTTTTTTTCGAATACATCAGAGGAAAAATGGTTAATACCAAAGACCAATCAACAAGACAACTATCACCGATGACGTTTGTATTGCAATAAATTTAATTTAATATACAATGAAAGGTAAAGTCGTTCTCCTCGTTCTAATTTTGTTTGCTGCAGCAACTTCATTTGCTCAGAACAATCAAAATGTAGGATTGCTTGACGGAGTTTATGTAAAGGAAAATACGCCTACCCGTTCTCCTTTGGCATATCCATACCTGCGCGAAGCAGATGTGATGTGGTCAAAGAAGATCTGGCGTATTATTGACCTCAATGAAAAAATAAACCTTCCGCTGAAATGGCCTTCAAGCCAGAGTACACGGGACAGGAGAAATATGATTGATGTGTTGTTAAGTGCCACCAAAGAAGGAACACTTACTGCATACGATTATATGAACGACGATTTTGTGCTTCCTATTACCATGAAGGATGTTGAAGCCCGCGGTGGTGCGCGTGTTGATACGCAGCGTTTAACTCGCCCAGATCCTCCATACGATGAGTATGATACTGTTATTGCCAAGGACTTTAACTATGATGATGTAGTTGCTTACCGTATAAAAGAAGAATGGTATTTCGACAAACAGCGTTCTGTTATGGAAGTGCGCATTATCGGAATAGCTCCTTTGATTTATGCAAAAGATGAGGCAGGAAATGTGCGCGAGGGAAACCAGAAGATTGCAATGTGCTGGTTTTATTATCCCGAATGTAGAAAGTTGCTTGCAAGTGCGGAGACATTTAACAGGCAGAATGATGCAGAACGCAGGACATTAGACGACATCTTCCAGAAGCGGATGTTCAACAGTTTTATATACAAAGAAGCAAACGTATATGACCGAACTATCGGAGATTACAAAACAGGAATTGCGACTTTGTATGAATCAGAAAAAATCAAGTCAGAGATCGCCAACCTTGAACATGATATGTGGGAGTATTAAACTCCGGGTTACTTAAAAAGAATTGCAAAGCGGGTCATGTATTTCATGGCCCGCTTTCGTTTTTGAATTGTAAGGGAAATCTTTGGAGATTTTATAAATCAAATATTAATCAGAGATTCGCAGGATGAACAGGTACAGCGTCGTGGGTTTAATGTCCGGCACTTCACTGGATGGAGTGGATATTGCGCTATGTGTTTTTGAAAAAAGCAGAGGCAATTGGAGTTTCAAAATTGAAGCGGCTGAAACAATAACTTATACAGCAAAGCAAAGAAGAGATCTTGCCTCGCTTGGACAAACAAAGGCTTCTGTATTTGCCGGGGAGCATGTCGCTTATGGGAGGTTTCTTGGAAACCTTGTAAAGGAATTTTTAAAAGAAAAAAAAGCAAAAGCTGATTTTATTTCCTCTCATGGTCATACAGTTTTTCACCAGCCACAAAAGAGATTTACAACGCAAATAGGTGACGGGGCAGCCCTCAGTGCTGCATGTGGATTGCCGGTAGTATGTGATTTCAGGTCGGCAGATGTTGCACTGGGAGGACAGGGGGCCCCATTGGTTCCTATTGGAGATAAGTTTTTGTTCGGCTCATATACAAGCTGCTTAAACCTGGGAGGTATTGCAAATATTTCCTTTGACCAAAACGGCAGCAGGATAGCATTTGACATTTGCCCTGTAAACATTGTCATGAATTCCCTGGCGCTGAAGCTGGGAAGGAACTACGACAAGGGCGGCAAACTTGCACAGAAGGGAAAGGTTCAGTTGAAACTTCTTGACAAGCTAAATGCAGTTCCCTTTTACAAAAATCAGTTTCCAAAATCACTTGGCCGGGAGGATATTGAAAGATACTTTTTCACCATACTTGAGAAGGACACAGCTTCCCCTGAGGATATGCTTCGCACCTTTTGTGAGCATATTGCAATCCAGATTTCAGATATTGTAAATCGAATTGATAGGCCTTCCGGAAGCATGCTTGTGACCGGTGGAGGTGCCTATAATTCTTTCCTCGCAGAGAGGATGAAGGCCCATTGCAAGTCCGAAATTGTACTGCCGGGTAAACAGATCATAGAGTTTAAAGAAGCCCTGATATTTGCGTTTTTGGGAACGCTGCGCTGGAGAAATGAAATAAATTGCCTTCGCAGTGTGACGGGGGCTTCACGTGATTCCAGCGGAGGCGCAATTTACCATCCATAAGTTTGTAAAGATATCTCCAAAAAAAAGGGCCCCGCTTACCAAACGGGGCCATGTTAGAAAAGCAAACTCAACATGAAACGGTATCTTGATCGTTAATAGCTAATGGTTAATTCTAATCATCAGTAATCGTCCTGTACCGGCTGTTTCTGCTAGCGTATAGCGGTTAACGAATAATTATTAATCTACATTGTCGTGCAGGTAAGAGTTGTTTTGACGCAATTCCGGTTTCTTTTCTTCTTCTGCACTTAATGTATATCTTGATATGTGTGGTTCACTGCTGTGAGGAATATTGTCAAGCTTTACTCCCTGTCGTAAATAGGCCGGGACCTTTTCCATATCTGCAATGTTCATATTGCTGGCCATCCTGTAACTCAACGCTTTCAATTTCTGGATCCGTTCACGCGACTTTTTGAGTTGTTCATCCACAGGATCAACAATAGCGGGCTGGCTCGTTGCATGAATTGCCTTTTCTGATTTCGGCTGTGGATTCTCAGTCTTATCAGCCATTGGCGTGCTGATATTATCCTTCAGCGTATTGCCTGCAATTTCAAATTCAAAAGTAAGGTCTTGATGCGTTTGCCTTGTAACAAGAACGGGCTCATCGCTACTAACCGCTGTTTGCTCTTTCACTTCACTTTTTGCAACAGGATTGGTCTTGACCTCTTTACGTGAATCTCCATTGAGATCATGAACGATTTTCTTGGTGCGGTCTGCTTCCAGTTCCTGTTCGCTCTTTGTTTTAAAACCTGTAGCGATGATGGTCACGCTTAATTTATCTCCGAGTGCTTCATCATAGCAATTGCCCCAGATGATATCAGCCGTAAGTCCTGCTTCGTCTTGGATATAATCTGTAATGCTTCCGATCTCATCCATTGTAACCTCATTGCTGCCTGAAGCAATATTCATCAGTATGTAGCGTGCACCTACAATGTTGCTATCGTCAAGCAATGGAGATGCCAGTGCCTGTTGAACTGCATTCAGCGCCCGGTTATCGCCTCCGGCAATTGCAGAGCCCATGATTGCACGTCCGCTGTTTGTCATCACCGTTTTCACATCTTCAAAGTCAACATTGATATAACCGGTTACAGTGATAATTTCGGCAATGCCTTTGGCGGCAATTGTTAAAATATCATCGGCATGATTAAATGCTTCGCCAAGTTTGAGATTGCCATACATCTCACGCAACTTGTCGTTGCAGATGATAAGCAGGGTATCCACATTCTTCTTCAACTCATCGATTCCCAAATCTGCCTGGTCCTTGCGTTTTTTGCCTTCAAACTGAAAGGGAACAGTTACAATTCCGACTGTGAGGATTCCCATTTCCTTGGCTGCCTGTGCAATGATCGGTGCAGCGCCTGTACCTGTACCTCCACCCATTCCGGCAGTAATGAATACCATTTTGGTATTGTCGCCCAATATTCTTTTCAGCTCATCGATATTCTCAATGGCTGCATTGCGCCCAACTTCAGGCATTGATCCAGCTCCACGTCCGTCAGTTAAACTCAGGCCGAGCTGAATTTTCGATGGAACCGGACTGATTTCCAATGCCTGTGCATCTGTATTGCACACAAAGAACTCCACTCCTTTAATTCCTTGTCTGTACATGTGGTTCACGGCATTGCTGCCCCCCCCCCCAACACCGATCACCTTAATGATCGATGTTTTGTCTTTTAATAAATCAAATTCCATATTGCGTTTGTATTAAGTTAAGTTTTGCAGTTGTAACAAAAGTTTATTTAAGCTCTTTGTCTTCTTCTTCAGTTTTCAGCCACACCATTATTTTTTCGAAGAATGTGCCAAGGGTATTTGTGGGTTGTTTCGGTGTATGTGTATCAACCTCAACAGGCAAAGGCTGGCTGATCCGTTTGCGCTCCGATTCCTCAAAACCTTTCATTACGAGACCAACAGCTGTTGCAAACATTGGGCTTTTTAATTCATCAGTATCAGAAGCAAGGTGTTCATTCGGATACCCGACGCGTGCGTCCATTCCGGTCACGTATTCAATGAGTTGAACGATGTGACGTAGCTGTGCGCCTCCCCCGGTTACTACAATTCCTGCGGCTAGTTTATTTTCCAGTCCTGAATTCTTTATTTCATAATAGACGTGCTCAATGATCTCTTCCATGCGTGCCTGGATGATGTGAGCAAGGTTCTTCACGGATATTTCTCTTGGTGAATGGCCGCGTAATCCGGGAATGGAAACTATCTCGCTGTCGAGATTTTCGCTTGCAACAGCTGAACCGAATTTGGTTTTCAGAAGTTCAGCGTGCTTGCGTATTATGGAACATCCTGAACGGATGTCTTCTGTAATTACGTTACCACCGAAAGGAATCACAGCTGTATGACGAATCACCCTGTCTTGAAAAATTGCGATATCTGTTGTTCCGCCGCCAATGTCTACCAGCACCACTCCGGCTTCTGTTTCTTCTTCTGTGAGAACAGCGGAAGAAGAGGCAAGCGGTTCCAGAAAGAGGCCTGCTGTTTCAAGCTCTGCCCTTCTCACACACTTGTAAATATTTTTTGCGGCAGTCATTTGTCCGGTAATGATGTGGCAATTGACTTCCAGGCGGTTTCCTGACATTCCGATAGGGTTTTTGATGCCCTGTTCATTGTCCACAATGTATTCCTGGGGAATTACATGAATGATCTCTTCACCGGGCAGCATGGCCAGTTTGTGCATGTCTCCCACCATGGCATCAATGTCAGCCTGAGAAATTTCATCATCTGTATTTGGGCGCACCCGCATACCCCTGTTTTGAAGACTTTTGATATGCTGTCCTGCAATGCCGACGTAAACAGTTCCGATATCGACATTTGACTTTTCAGATGCCTCCTTGACTGATTTTGTTATGGCTTCAATCGTGTTGGCGATATTGGTAACCACTCCTCGGGTAACACCTAGCGACTCAGCTTTGCCAAGCCCCAAGATCTCAATTTTGCCGAATTCGTTTTTGCGGCCAACAATGGTTGCAATTTTTGTTGTACCGATGTCAAGACCTACAATGATATCATTGCCACCACCTGTTGTTGAGTTTACCATAATTTTATTTTGAACAGACCACCTGGTCTTTGAATGTTACGTTAATAGTTTTGTACTGATTCCAGCCTGTTATGCTTAAGCCTTCTTTGTACAGCGTATACAGCTTGCTGAATTTCTCATCTAAATCTTTTTCATTTCCGAACAGGATCGTTTGATTTCCTACTCTTGGTATCAATTCTATCTCAACGGTCATATTGATGAATATCTGCTCGATCTGTGCATTCCAGAATTCATGGTTGTGCACATAATTGCTCACCATAAAAATCTTCTCTAATAAAGTCGGGGAAAAAGTTGTGTCACTGATCTCTTTTTCAGTGACTTTTCTGATCCGTTGTTCTGTTTCCCTGTTAAAGATGTTTCCGTTTGCGACGGGTACATGAGCCGAAAACTGATCGTTCATCGGCATCAAAACACCACAGTCATCGATGTAAAAACTTTCATTGAAAGCATTGATCACACGTACCACCGGGGTGCGTTGTTTTACCTCCACAATCAGATTTCCATCAACGGTTGAAAATACCTGTGCTTTTAAAACAAAGGGGTTGCCATCAATGATTTTTTCCAACAGAGATATGTTAATAGAAGTTAAAGGTTCCCCTTTCAGTTTTCCAAACTTATTCCTGATTAGCTGTTCGATATCTCCCTGCTGAACAAAACTGTTTCCGAGTGAATCATCCACGTTGATGATGATCTTTTTGCATGGCATTTCATTCCTGCTGTGTTCCGAGAAACCCACGCTGGCAAGGAATCCTGCGATGATGAGTACGCGAAGCCCAATGCGAAAAACTTTCTTCCAGTCAATGTTGACTTTGAATTTTTTCATCTCTTAACTGAGGACTTTTGCGTTGTTGTGTTTAAGTAATTTCTGATTGGATCAACCAGCTGGTCAATGTCTCCCGCACCAAGGGTCAGCAAAACTTCAACTTTTCTTGCATTCAATTCCGCCATCACACAGTCTTTTCTGCACAATGTCTTGTTAGGAATGGACATTTTATTCAATATCAATCCAGAGGTAACGCCTTCAATGGGCAGCTCACGGGCAGGATAAATATCCAGCAAGATGAGTTCGTCAAGAAGTGAAAGACTTTTTGCAAATCCATCTGCAAAATCCCTTGTGCGAGTGAAAAGGTGAGGCTGAAATATCCCTGTAATTTTTCTTCCAGGATACAATTCCCTTACCGATGAAATACAGGCACGCAGTTCCTCCGGATGATGGGCGTAATCGTCTATATAAACCAACTCATCCGTTTTAACCTGGTAGTCAAATCTTCTTCTTACACCTGAGTATGAGTGAACAGCTTCTGCAATTTTTTCATGCGGAATTTTTAATTCTCGGGCAACAGCTATAGCCGCGATAACATTTTCCACATTATGCCTTCCCGGCATTAAAGTGGCAAGGTTTTCTATTGAGCTGACATGGTTATGCCAGTTGAAATAATACTGATGATTTTTTATATGAATATCAGAAGCTGAAAAATCAACGTTTTCACTGAGGGAATACTGCTTTTGTACTGCGTCTATCTTCCCAACTGGTAATCCGCTTCTCGTAATAAGGACGCCATTGTTCTTAATTTGCTTCGCAAACATCCGATAGGAGTCCTCCATGTAATTTTGGTCACCATAAATATCGAGGTGGTCTGCATCCATGCTCGTGATAACAGCAATATCAGGGTGCAGCGTCAGAAAAGAACGATCGTATTCGTCAGCTTCCACCACCACTACCGATTTTTTTGACGCATCTTCCGGAAGGATTAAATTGGAGTTGTAGTTTTTGGAAATACCCCCCAGAAAAGCGGTACAGTTTACGCCTGATGATTTCAGGATATGGGCTATCATGGAGGATGTAGTCGTTTTTCCGTGGGTTCCCGCGACTGCTATCGTAAAGTGATTTGCTGTGATAACTCCAAGTACCTGAGAGCGTTTCATCACGGCGAAACCATTTTGCAGAAAGTAGCTTAGTTCGCGGTGATCTTTGGGAACGGCCGGTGTATAGACCACTAAACAGCTTTCGGTTTCTAAATTTCGGTTCCGAATTTCTGTGGCGTCGTCAACAAAGCGAACTTCAATTCCTTCCTGTATCAGCTCATCTGTTAGTTGGGTAGGGGTCTTGTCATATCCGGAAACCTTTTTTCCATGGGCATGAAAATACCTTGCAATAGCCGACATCCCAATGCCTCCAATGCCTATGAAGTAAACCGATTTTAAGTTATCGAAATTCATTTTAACGAGGACTGCCTGTTGGCAGCAGCCTTATCCTCAACAATATGTTTTAGGAGATCATTTTATAGATTTCAGCTACAATTTTTTCCGCTGAATTTCTCATCGCCAGTTTTGAAATATTTTGAGAAAGCATTTTTTGTTTTTCATTGTCACTGATCAAAGCAATTGCTTCAGCAACCAGTTTTCCGTCTGTTTCTGCATCCCGCACCAGTATCGCAGCGTTTTTATTTACCAGTGCCATTGCATTTTTTGTCTGATGGTCTTCCGCCACATTAGGAGATGGAACAAGCACACAGGGTTTAGCTGTTAATTCAAGTTCAGAAACGGAGCTTGCGCCTGCTCTTGAGATCACCACATCGGCACAACTGTAGGCGAGATCCATCCTGCTGATAAATTCTACACAACGGCAGTTCTTAAAACTGCTGCCAGCTTCCTGCAACTCCTTGCTGCCATTCTTCCCTGTTTGCCAGATCAACTGAATGACCTGATCGGCAAATTTTTGCAGCCCGTTCCTGATGGCCTCATTGATGCTCCTCGCACCCAGGCTTCCGCCAATTACAAGAACTGTTTTCTTATTGCTGCTGAGATTGAAGTATTGCAATGCCTCTTCTTTTTTTCCTTCTGTTTGAATTACATCCTGTCTTACCGGATTCCCTGTCATTACGATCTTATCAGCTGCGAAATATTTTTCCATTCCCTCGTAAGCTACGCAAACTTTCTTTACGCGTCGGGATAATATTTTATTTGTAATTCCTGCGAATGAATTCTGTTCCTGGATCAATGAAGGTATTTTCATCACTGACGCAGCATATAGCAGCGGACCGCTTGCATAACCGCCAACACCCACTGCTGCATCGGGTCTGAAGTTTTTTATTATTCTTCTTGACGTCATTACACTTCTTATAACTTTAACCGGTAACGATAAATTCTTCAAATCAAATTTGCGTTGTATGCCTGCTATTTTTAATCCTACGATTTTATATCCTGCTGCAGGGACTTTTTCCATTTCCATTCGACCTTCAGCTCCAACAAATAAAATTTCATTTTCGACATTTACTCTTTTCAGTTCATTGGCAATGGCAATGGCAGGAAAAATATGTCCCCCTGTTCCACCACCGCTGATGATGACTTTTATTTTACGTTGCTGCAAGCTCACCGCCACCATCTTTCTTTTCTTTTTCTACTTCACGACTTACACTAAGGATGATTCCCAGCGCTATGCTTGTAAATAATGTGGAGGTTCCGCCCATGCTGACCAATGGGAGCGGTTGACCTGTAACAGGAAATAAGTTGACTGCAACTGCCATGTTGATCATTGCCTGAAACACAAGCATGAAACTGCATCCAACAGCAAGCAGCGTTGCGAAAGCGCGCGGGCTATGGTTGATGAACCGTATGACCCGGAAGAACAGTAGCAGGTATAGGAAGATCATTAGAACACCTCCGAAGATAAATCCATATTCTTCAATGATGATTGCAAATATGAAGTCGGAATAAGGATGTGGCAGGAAATTTCTTTGCGTACTGTTTCCCGGAAATTTACCAACAAGTCCGCCTGTGGCGATTGCGATCTTAGCCTGGTCTGCCTGATAATTATCACTTCCTTCCCCGCTTGTAAAACTCTTGACACGGTTGATCCATGTAACAACCCGTCCCCTATCATCGGAATAATATTTCACGGCCACGTAACCGGATAACAGTACGACTCCCAGTCCGCACATAATAATCACGTACTTCATGTTGATCCGTCCGATAAACATCAGGACGATGCAGGTAAAGAAGATAAGCAGCGAAGTGGACAGGTTGGCGGGAAGGATCAGACCGCATACGATCAATACCGGAAGCATAATTGGGAGAAATGCAGTTTTGAAATCTTTGATGTTCTCCTGTTTCCGTGAAAGCATGCGGGCTACAAACATAATCAATGCCAGCTTGGCAAGATCAGACGTTTGGAATGTGGTATTAAGGCCCGGGAGCGACAGCCAACGGTTAGCTGAATTAAGGCTTGGGCCGATGATCAGTGTGAGGATGAGCAGTGGAATGGCAATAAAGATTGCAATTTGCGATAACCGTGAATACCAATTATACCTGATTCGGTGTGCGAGATACATCAATGCAAGGCCGATGATAAGAAACCTGGCCTGACGGAAAAGGTAGAATTCCGTGTCGCCGCTCTGGTATTTATATGCCAGCGTTCCTGTTGAACTGTAGACAGCCAGCAGCGAGAACAATGTGAGGATAAACACCACCAGCCAGATGGTGCGGTCTCCTTTGAAATACTTTTCGAGCCAGTTATTATGCATTGCATTCAGATATAATGAACATTAAATTAAAGGCCTTTCACTGCAGCTTTAAATTGTCGTCCGCGATCTTCGTAGTTTTCGAAAAGGTCAAAACTCGCACATGCCGGAGAGAGTAGCACAACATCGCCCGGTTTGGCAAGGCGGTAGCTTTCATTGACGGCATCAACTGCTGAAGTTACATCCACAATTTCTGTAACGAGGGATTTGAATGCGTTGTGAATTTTTTTTGTGTCGATACCAAGGCAAACGATCGCTTTTACCTTTTCTTTTATCAGGTCTTCCAGCATTGCATAATCATTTCCCTTGTCTACGCCACCGAGGATAAGTACTACAGGCTTGTGAAAGCATTCTAGGGCATACCATGTGGAATTGATGTTGGTTGCTTTGGAATCATTAACGAATTCAATTCCATTTACATTCATCACATGTTCAAGGCGATGCTCAATATTCTGGAAATCAGTTAAGCTTTCCCGTACTACTTCTTTACGGATTTCCAGAGAGCGTGCCGAAAGTGCTGCCGCCATACTGTTGTAGATGTTGTGTTTGCCTTGTAGGGCGAGGTCTTGGATGAGCATAGTAAATTGGTTAGTGTTAGTTAGTAATTGAATTGAGTTGTTTTCGAGCCAGGCTCCTTTTTCGATTTTTTTTTTAATTGAGAAAGGATATTGTTGAGCTTTGATATTTGTTTTTCCCATGTATTCACCGGTAATTTCGTCATCAGTGTTATAAATGAATACATCTGAAGCTGTCTGATTTTGCGTGATTCTGAATTTTGACATCGCATAATTTTCCAGTTTGTATTCGTACCGGTCAAGGTGATCGGGAGTGATATTGGTCATGACAGCGATGTCACATTTAAAATCATACATCCCGTCAAGCTGAAAGCTGCTTAGCTCAATCACGTAGTGATCGTAATTTTCTTCCGCCACCTGCATGGCAAGGCTTTTTCCGACGTTGCCGGCCAAGCCTGCATTCAGTCCTGCTTTTTTCAGGATGTGATGGGTAAGCAGGGTGGTTGTGGTTTTGCCGTTTGTACCTGTTATGCCAATCATCTTGGCATTGGTATACCGTCCGGCGAATTCTATTTCGGAGATCACCGGGATCTTATTGTCCCGAACGCGCTTCACCATTGCTGCCTTGTCGGGAATTCCGGGGCTTTTGATCACTTCTGTAGCATTCAGGATATTCTCCGGCGAATGCTTTCCTTCTTCGAAAGGGATCTTGTATTTGGAAAGAACGTTTTTGTAATTCTCTGCAATTTTTCCCCCATCACTCACGAAAACATCAAAGCCCTTCTTCAATGCAAGTACTGAAGCACCCACTCCGCTTTCTGCAGCTCCGAGAATGACAATCCTTTTTTCCATCTTATCTCAGTTTCAGTGTTACGAACGTGATTACAGCAAGCATGATTCCGATGATAAGGAAGCGCGTAACTATCTTTGATTCATGATATCCGGATTTCTGGTAATGGTGATGCAACGGTGACATCTTGAAGAGCCGGTGAGCTCTGGCATATTCAATTCCTCTTTTCCGCTTCTGGTACTTGAAGTAGTAAACCTGTAGTATGACTGAAACATTTTCCACGAGGAATATTCCGCAAAGCACAGGTATCAATAGTTCTTTTCTGATAGCGATTGCGAACGTTGCAATGATTCCTCCCAGAGCAAGGCTTCCGGTATCTCCCATGAAAACCTGCGCCGGATAAGCATTGTACCACATAAAGCCAATGCACGCTCCTACAAATGCTGCAATGAATACCACCAACTCCCCTGCATTCGGAATGTACATGATGTTGAGGTAATTGGCGAATACGGTATTGCCGGAAACATAGGCAAGAATGCCAAGGGTAGCGCCAATTATCGCAGAAGTGCCGGTTGCCAGTCCGTCAATTCCGTCAGTAATGTTTGCGCCGTTTGATACGGCAGTAATGATCAGTATTACGAAAGGTATAAAGATCAGCCATGCATACTTTCTGTAATTCGGCCCTGTCCATGAGAGTAATTTTGCATAGTCAAACTCATTGTTCTTGTAAAACGGAATGGTGGTTTTTGTTGACTTAATGTTCTCCGGGGAATAAAGCATGTTTTCATTCTTCCTCAGGTCCTCCACGATATTTTTTGTTTCGCGCTCTACGATAATTTCATTCGACATCATCTTTTCCCTGACGACAACGTATGGGTTAAAATACATCGTGCAGCCTACAATTAGCCCAAGGCCTACTTGTCCGAGCACTTTGAATTTGCCTGCCAGTCCTCCTTTGTCTTTCTTGAAAACTTTAATGTAATCATCCAGGTAACCGATAAGCCCAAGCCAGATGGTGGATACGATCATGATTATTACATAAACATTCAGCAAGCGGGCAAAAAGTATGGTGGGAATTAAAATTGCAGCAAGTATGATAAGTCCTCCCATTGTAGGGGTGCCTTGTTTTTGCATCTGGCCTTCCAGCCCAAGGTCACGGACTGTTTCTCCAATCTGTTTTTTGCTGAGGAATTTGATGATGTTCTTACCGAGTATTAACGATATCATCAGGGAGAATATAATAGCCAATGCTGCCCGAAAGGAGATGTATTGAAATACACCTGTTCCGGGAACATTAAACTCCTGATCGAGATATTTAAAAAAATAGTACAGCACTTCTAATCAAATAATTGAAACATTTCGCCTAAAATTTCTTTATCGTCAAATGGCGTTCTTACGCCTTTTATTTCCTGGTATTTTTCATGCCCTTTTCCTGCGATCAGAATGACGTCGCCCGGCTGTGCAATGCTTACAGCAGTCTTGATTGCTTCCTTGCGGTCAACAATGGAGAGGGCTTTGCGCGTTTCACCAATGGCAATTCCTTTTTCCATTGCACGGATGATCTCCGCCGGATCTTCCGAACGTGGATTGTCGGAAGTAAGGATGACCTTGTCGCTCATTTCACAGGCGATCTTAGCCATGACAGGGCGTTTGGTTGAATCGCGGTCTCCACCGCAACCCACCACAGTGATTATCTTTCCCTGCCCGGAGACATCATGTATTGTTTTCAGTACATTCTCAAGTGCATCAGGTGTATGAGCATAATCAACTACGCCAACAATTTTTTTCTTTGAAGTGAGGTAGTCGAAGCGACCTTCCACAGAATCGAGATTACTCAATTGTGTAAGCACCTGCATTTTATCCTTTCCGAGCAATACCGCTGTTGCATAGGCTGCCATGAGGTTATAGGCGTTGAAGCTTCCCACCAGACGACAGATCACTTCATGCCCGTCAATATTGAGTATGAGGCCCTGAAAATGATTTTCAATGAGCCTGCATTTGTAATCACTCATGCTTTTCAGGCTGTATGAGTATTTTTGTGCACGGGTATTCTGGATCATAACATTCCCGTTTTTATCATCTGTGTTTGTGAGCGCGAAGGCTTCTTCACTCAGGCCGTCGAAGAATGCTTTCTTTGCTTTCAGGTATTCGCCAAAAGTTTTATGGTAGTCGAGGTGATCGTGAGTGAGGTTTGTGAAAACTGCGCCGGTAAACTTCAAGCCTGCAATCCGATTTTGAGCAACAGCATGCGAGCTGACTTCCATGAAACAATAGGTACAACCTTCAGCTACCATTCTTGCAAGCAATGCATTGAGTTGTACAGAATCAGGAGTTGTATGCGTTGCAGAAATCTCCTCGTCGTTAATTTTATTCCTGACTGTTGAAAGCAAGCCAACGTTATATCCAGATTTTCTGAAGAGTTGGTAGAGCAAAGTGGTAGTTGTGGTTTTCCCGTTGGTTCCTGTCACGCCGACCAGTTTTATTTTCTCGGAAGGGTTATCATAGAAATTAGCGGCCATGATACTGAGTGCAAATGCGCTGTCTCCAACTGATACGTATGTAATGCCTTCTTTTCTTTCGACCGGCATTTCTTCACACACGATTGCTTTACATCCCTTCTCTATAACATCGTTGATGAAACGATGTCCATCGCTCTGTGTGCCACGCGTAGCAACGAATACAACACCTTCTTTTGCTTTTCGTGAGTCAAAGCAGACTTCGGTGATGCCTAATTCAGTGGTGCCATTTACCCCTGTCAATCCGGCTTTGTATAAAAGTTCCTTTAGCAGTTTCATCCCAATTCTATCACAATTTTTTGTCCCTTTATTATTTTTGTACCCGGATTGAGTGATTGCTTCTTTACCGCACCTTTTCCACTGGCATTCACGCTCAGGCCTGAGTTTTCAAGTAGATAAATAGCATCACGAATGCCCATGCCAATGACATTGGGGACAGCACCGATGTGCGTATTTCTTTCAGTCATCACAACTCCTTCTTCAGTGCCCGCCGTTGATACCCATGTTGCTTCAACATTTCTGGTGAGCGACCGGATGTTCAGACTGGCAAGCACTTTATTGAGATCGTTTTGCTGTCCCGACTTTGCTTGAGGAAAATTTTTATTAATTGAATCATCCGCTGCCAGTTCATTGTGAAGGCTCATTTCATTTGAAAAAATTTTATCGGCGATCTCTTTGAAGATCGGAGCGGATACCGCCCCGCCGAAGTACACGCCGCTTGATGGAGCATAAACAACTGCGATGATGGAATATTTGGGGCGATCAGCAGGGAAGTATCCTGCGAAGGAAGCCTGATAGGTCCTGTTGTTTTTATTATAGCCAAACTTCTGATGATTCATTTGTGCAGTACCTGTTTTTCCGGCTACCCTGTAGTTCGGGTTTCTCAGTGAACTTGCAGTACCACTGTCCACAACGCTTTCAAGGAGTTCATGCGCTTTTGCAATGGTAGATAGAGACACAATTGAATCCCTGATGATCACTGTAGGGAATGCTTTCACAAGCTGGCCGTGATAGCGGATCTCTTTCACGAATTTTGGCTTAACCATTCTGCCATTGTTTGCAATTGCATTGTAAAAAGTAAGCGTCTGCAGGGGCGACAACAAAACTTCATAGCCAATGGAAGTCCATGGAAGTGATACGCAGGGATTCCAGTCCTTATCCTTCGCATTTTTTATGCGTGGTCTTCCTTCTCCCTCAATCTGCAGACCCAGTTTATTATTTAGTCCGAATGACTGCAGTTTATCTAAGAAGTCTTGCTGGTGCTTGGCATAGTAGTGCGTAATGATTTTCGAAATACCGACATTGGAAGAAGACATAAAAGCTTCCCTCACTGTGAGGTTTGATTTTTTCGGAGGATGGGCATCTTCCATTTTCTGGCCGCAATAAAACATCAAGCCGCTCCCAACATCTATTTTTTCATTTAGATCAATCAGTCCGTCATCTATGCCAGCCAACAGAGAAGCCAGTTTCATAGTGGAGCCTGGTTCTGTTGCTTCTGCGATAGCATAATTGAAATTCTCCTGATAAGAACCATCAGGTGTTCTGGAAAGGTTGGCAATGGCAACAATGTTTCCTGTTTCCACTTCCATCACTACTACACAACCGTGGTCAGCGTTGTTTTTGACCAGGTGTTCTCCCAGTGCGCTTTCAGCAACATCCTGAATATTGACATTGATGGTGGTAATGATGTCATTGCCATCCTTCGATTCCACTTCTTCCTTGTCATTTAGTGGCATCCAGACACCGCCAGCAATTCGCTGCATGAGCCTGGAGCCGCTTGCACCCTGAAGGCTTCCATCAAAAGATGCCTCAATACCAACCGGTTTAATGTCACGCATGGTTCCGATCGTACGCTGTGCCAATTCTTTAAATGGAAGTTCACGGACATTACGCTGATCTATGACCAGTCCGCCTTTGTATTTACCAAGCCGAAACAACGGGAAAAGCTTGAGCTTATGCAGGTCGGCGTAATGCACATTTTTCTGGATAAGAAAATACCTATTTCCGTCATTTCTGGCCTTGCGCAGGTCGTGATTGTATTCTGATTTCGACTTATCTTTAAAGAGGTTGGAGAGGCAAAGAGACAATGAGTCTACATTCATATTGAATGCATCGCTGGTGAGTCCATCGGCTTTGAGGTCCATTCTGACATCATATATTGGAACAGACGTCGCAAGCAGACTACCATCGCTTGAGAAGATATTGCCTCTTGAGGCTTCTATGCTTTTGATCTGTATGGTGAGAGAATCAGCCTTTGATCGCCAGTAATCACCTTCTACAAATTGGATCCTGAAAATCTGGACACAGATGGCGATTCCAAAAAGAAGAAAGCCGGCGAAAACCAGATAGATGCGCCACATGATGTCTTTCTTTGTTTCCATTATGCTGTTAAGGTTTGTGGTTTGTAATCTCTACTGCATCTCATGCCGGCGGTTTTCGGCATTTAATTTTTATTTTTCCTTCTTTTGAACGGGGACAACTGTAATTTTTTTCTGAGGTTCCCTTGACTCCTTTATTCCTAAAGGCGCAATTGATTTCGCAACTTCAGACTGTATTGTCCTGAAAGACAATTCAGAACTGGTTGATATGAATTCTGCGTGCTTCTCTTTGATTTCGTTTTTTACATTGTTTATTTCCCTGATTGTATGTTCGGCATAGTAACTGTTGCCGATATAAAACATAATGAGCACACTGAGAAAGAGAATGAAAGGCATCATGTTCACAACCTGATTGCGATTGAAGATGCCGAAGACGTGCATCACTTTGAGGAATTTCCTTGCCGATTTGGTAGAACGCTTTTTTTTCTGAGTTTCCTCAACTACCTCTTCGGGTTTCTGCCTTATTGAATTTGCTGCCATTTTTATCAAATAGGATTTTTTTCTGCCACCCTCATTCTTGCGCTTCTCGCTCTTGTATTTTTCTGTATTTCTGTTTCTGAAGCTTCCGCTGGTTTTTTGTTCAGGGCAGTAAATGGCGTTGCCGCCGGCTTTCCAAAGATTGCATCCCGCTCTACTTCCCCTGAAAAGTTGCCTGCAGCTATAAAATTTTTTGCCAGACGATCCTCAAGTGAGTGATAAGAAATTACCACCAACCGGCCTTTTTCAGCAATCACATCCCCGCATTGAAGGAGCATTTCTTTCAGCGCATCCAGTTCCCTGTTCACCTCGATCCGCAATGCCTGAAAAACTTTTGCAAAAAATTGAAATTCATGTCCGCGGTTTGTCTCCGTTTTCAGTATCTTCATCAACTCAGTGGTTGATGTTATTTTTTTCTCTGTTCGATAGCTGACAATTTTCTTTGACAATGATCTTGCTTCGCGGAGTTCGCTGTATTCTCTGAAAATTTCCCGAAGTTTTTCCTCCGGATATTCATTGATGATCTGTGCTGCCGTTAGCTCAGACCGGTTATTCATCCGCATGTCGAGGGATGCGTCAAAGCGTGTACTGAAGCCGCGTTCAGCCGTATCGATCTGGTGAGAAGATATGCCCAGATCAGCCAGAACGCCCGTTACCGGAATGAGGTGGTGGTAACGGAGAAAATTTTTCATGTATCTGAAGTTGCTCCTGATCAGCATAAAGCGCTTATCGTCTATTGTATTTTGAATCGCATCTTCGTCCTGGTCAAATGCGATCAGTTTTCCTTTCTTGCCCAGTCGTTTTAAAATTTCCCTTGAATGCCCTCCGCCTCCAAATGTCACATCCACATAAGTTCCATCTACATTAGTCACCAGTGCGTCCACACTTTCCCGGAGCAGTACAGGCTCATGATAGTTGGCCATTGTCGTCCCTGTTTTTCCTGCTCATTACTTTTTGGGCAAGTTTGGAGTAATTGATGCTGTTGTCATTCATTCGTTTCTTGTATTCCTTTTCGCTCCACAGCTCAATTTTTTTTCCATGTGCAAACAAAACGATGTCTTTCTCTATTCCTGCATAGCTCAATAGCTGGTCCGGCAACAACAACCGGTCTGCGCTGTCCAATGAAATTTCTGTGGCACCTTTATAAAACTGATGGGTGAAAACACGGTTCTCTTCTATCCATTCGTCAATATCATCAACCCTGGCGCTTACCTCATCCCAGAATTTTCTGGTGTACAACATCAGGTGTTTTTCCATGCCACGGTTTATTACAAATAGCTTCTGCTCGCGCACAGCGATTTGCTTTTTAAGACCTGCGGGAAGAAGAAATCTTCCTTTAGAGTCTACCGTACTAAGAAACTCACCGATAAATCCTGCCATATAAATTAAGGTGCGCTAATGTAAAATAAATATTGACACATATTCCCACTTTTTCCCATTTTTGTTGAAAAGTATTTTTTTGGGCGTGGATTGAGTTTTTTTGGAGGAAGTAACGCAGCACGTGCATCTGTAGGCCAACAAGAGGTGCTGGTGTATGTACGGAAGGCCTGGGAGATGATAGGGGGGGGAAGGAACTGCTTTATTGCCCCACTGATTTACTCCTATAGAATGAAGGTCTCTTTGAATGAAGGGTTCTCGCAGGATTTATAACCGGCCTTGACGAACTGAAAAGTTTTTTTCAATGACTGATTATTTTCTGAAAAAAATCATGTAGGTTTGAAACCACGCTTATGAGTTACCAAATCCGGAAGGAAAAAGATTTTCAATTCATTGATGAAGGCAACGGTCCTGTGCTAGTATTGTTGCACGGCTTATTCGGGGCACTCAGCAACTGGGTGGATGTAGTCGAGCATTTCAAAATGAAATACCGTGTGGTGATTCCGCTGATGCCTATTTATACCTCGCCTTTATTGAATACCAATGTAAAGGCACTGGCGGAATTTGTAGATGACTTTATCGTCCACATGAAATTTGATAATGTTGTCCTAATCGGAAATTCCCTTGGCGGACATGTAACCCTAGTGTATGTGCGGAAACATCCTGAAAGGGTAATCGGGATGGTGCTCACCGGAAGTTCCGGTCTTTATGAGAATGCAATGGGCGGAAGCTTTCCAAGGCGTGAGGACAGAAACTACATAAAACAAAAGGTAGAAGTGACTTTTTATGATCCCAAATCAGCAACAGAAGAACTGGTTGATGAATGTTTTACCATCGTAAACGATAAAGGCAAATTGATCCGCATCCTCTCACTTGCCAAAAGTGCCATTCGTCATAATATGAGTGAAGATCTCAAGGATATAAAGATTCCGACGTGCCTGATATGGGGAAAACAGGATACCATTACGCCGCCTGACGTGGCTGAAGAATTCAACCGTCTTTTACCGAAATGTGAATTATACTGGATCGACAAGTGCGGACATGCACCCATGATGGAACAGCCACAGCAATTCAATGACATCCTGGATCAGTGGCTGAACAAGCATTTTGCCTGATCCCTACTTTCTAAAAAAAATTACTGTTCAATCAATTTTGTAAGATCATCCATCAATGCCGGATCTGCAGGCCGCTTGGCATTGAAGTCAACGATGTTGCCTTTCTTATCCATGATCATGTATCGTGGTATGCTGTTGATCTGAAAATAAGAACACACTTTTGATGACCAGTTCCCCGGTGAAATAACTTGCATACCTTCAATACTCAGGTCAGTAATTGCTTTTTTCCAAGCCTCTTCATTTGCATCAATACTGATGTAAAGAAATGTGATTTGCTTTTTCTGTTTCTCTGTAAGGTTATCGTGAAGCTGTTTTGAAAATGGCATCATCTGTCTGCATGGCCCGCACCAGCTTGCCCAGAAATCAATGTACACCACTTTTCCTTTCATCTCACTCAATGAAAAAGGTTTTCCATTAAGGTCTTTCAGCCCCAGCTCGTCCTTGTCGGAATTGCTTTCTTTAACTTTCTCTACCGTTGGCTCCGTTTTTTTCTTTTCATCTTTCATCTGCATACGCGCGGAACAGATACTGCTGATGTATGGATAATAATTATTGTACTTGTCGGTGGTCTTCAATGTGTTCACCATGGTGCGTAGCATGAAAGATGACACGTGTTCTTTTTCATCTATGCAAAATTGTGCAAGCCATATATCGAAAACCTGTCCCAGTAAATGCGCTTTGGCAAATGCAAGTTTGCGATCAGCAGCAGTGGAATAGTCGTTGAATTTTTTAAAACCGTTTGCGGCTGATGTATAGTAAACCACATAAAAATTCAGAAAGGCTTTATAGGAATCGCAAAGCAAAGCTTCGGGGTTATTCAGCGTCACTTCGGTAATGTTCTGCAACATTACATCGGGCAGTGGTTCAACTGTTAATATTTTCGGATCGGAATTGGCGTGGACGACTGGATAAGCAAGAAGCATACTCCAATAACGGAATGTGATCAGGTTGCGCAAATAATTTTTAAAAGCATCGGACACAGGATGTATTACAACATTGATGCCGATATAATCATGCATGCTTTTTCTGCTTTTGAAAAGTTCGTTTTCGAATGCATCAACGGAACCGTTCATCATTCTTGCAGTCCACAAGCTATCAATGAAGTCCTTTTGAAATGTGCTCTCAAAATTGTTGAGAAAAAAATTATTGTCTGAGCCACGACCTGTGATTTCTGTACCTGAGTGCTGGGCATCATCGGTGAAACTCATATTGATGCTATCACCGGGTTCAAGAAAAAATTTTAACCGGGAATTATTGTATTCGAGAACAGCAAATACCGGCTGGTCAATTGCTGATTTGAATTTGTAGTTTCCATTGTTCAGTGCGCCAACGATCAAATCCGGATTCGATGCAAGGAAATTTTTATAGATCCACAGGTTGATTCCTTTGGCTTTGGCTTCCCTGATGGTTCCCGTTAACTGGAAATTTGATTTTGCATTACTATTATTAGTAAAAGCAAAAAGGGAAAGCAGTACTGCGAGAGAGAGTTTCTTTAACATAGAAATCGATTGATGTTCTGCAAAAGTAGGGGGATTTTAGGAATTTCGCACTTAGATTAACTTGTGAATTTCACCAAGCCAATTTTTCACGCAACGGCGCAAAGATCGCAAAGAACAGCCTCTTAAATCTTTTTCAGCATTGAGTCCCATGCTCCCGATTGCTAACAAGAGCTGGATTTTGTTTGAAATCATTATTATTTTTATGATAGCCCCTCGTTCTTTACTTTTGTTTTTTTATTCCGAATTATGATCCAGAAATCAACCTTAGATTTTTTAAAGAATCTTAAAAAGAACAATGAAAGAGAGTGGTTT
This sequence comes from uncultured Flavobacteriales bacterium, assembly GCA_964356415.1. Classification (GTDB taxonomy): domain Bacteria; phylum Bacteroidota; class Bacteroidia; order AKYH767-A; family 2013-40CM-41-45; genus JAPLDB01. The sequence continues at coordinate 3,846 of CAYHHK010000033.1, read as the reverse complement.
GATTCCAACAAGGACAAATACCTGGCTGCAAAGTCAAACGTAGATTCGTTTGTGGAGGACGTCATTAAGTCGTTTACATCATTTGATAAATCCCTGGCCGGACTAAAGGCCAAAGACTGTGTTTTCCGCATTTACCGGGATGTGCGGTTTTCAAAAGACAAGAGTCCGTACAAAACGAACATGGGAGCCGGCATCAATCGCGGAGGAAAGAAAATGGAAATAGCAGGGTATTATCTGCACATAGAACCCGGCAAAACCATGATTGCAGGCGGCAGATGGATGCCTTCAGGTGATCATTTGAAAAAGATCAGGCAGGAAATAGATTACAATGGAAAGCAGTTGCATAAAATTCTTTCCGATAAAAATTTCAAAAAGTTATTCGGCGGATTGGACAACAGCGATGAATATAAACTGGTGCGACCTCCAAAAGGATATGATAAAGACCACAAGGATGTGGAGCTGCTGAAACTCAATAGCTATCTGGTGTGGCATGAATTCAGCGACAAGGATGTGCTCTCGAAAAATTTTCTGAAAAACCTGACTGCAACAGCCAAAGCGATGAAGCCGTTGTTGGATTTTTTGAATACTGCGATTGATTAACGAACCCGGTTGGTCGATCAGATCCCGATTAAGGGATCTGGGCACCCGCTGGGTTAGCTCTTAGGAATGAATGGCTTTAGTTAATTTGTCATATTCATCCACGTACGAGACAATATAAGTATTTTCTTTTCTTGCTTCTTTTTTAACAGATAAAGTTTTAGCATTTCCTCTATTACTGTCTTGAGCCTTAATAAATGGATCAGTATCTGATTGAGCTATTAAATTCGGAATTTTAATTAATAGAGCTTCTGTACAATATATATTTTTCAGGGAGTCTAATTTGTGAGCACTTAAGCTGAATGGATTCGAACTTGCAACTTCATTCAGATATTCAGTGTAGAAGTTCTTCAACATTACTAAAGATTTCTCTTCAGAAGGAGCTTGTTGCAGATGAATACAACTGGAACAAATAATTAATACGACAAGGACGGGAAAAAAAGTAATCAAGGATTTTGCTTTTTTACTCAATTGGGTCATAAGAGTGCTTCACAAAATATTTATATTAATTTATTCAAATTGATTTCGGCATGCCATTCGAAGCGAATGTTGGAACTATTTATCTAAGGAGAATCAAAAGTAATCATTCAGCTCACTCCTCACCGCATGATATGCATCAAAATTCTTTCTCCCGCCAAATAATTCCAGTGTTTCTTCTCTTGCAACAAAGGTTTCCATGCTGCTTTGAAAAGCAAGATACGAAGAAAATTTCCAGTCCTTCATTGCTTGTACAAAACCTGCCTCAACAGGATTTTGGTGAACATAGCAAATCACCCTTTTCAGATAATCCGTATCCGTAATTTCTTTTCTTCTGAAGTTTCTTTTAAATAAACTTCCCCATCTGTCATTATGAAAATTGTAGTGTTTTGCATAGGTATTAAACAGATTAGAAAACTGCTGGCTGATCTGGTTGACAATGTAATTTTCATCTGCAGATTTTTTTCTATTGAATTTATCAGCACCGTGCTTGATTTCCAAAAAAGATGATACTTCCTGCAGGGATTTAATCTGCACAACAAAATGATAATGATTGGGCATCAAACAATAGGATAGAATGTGGCATACGGGAAGTATGTGCGGTTTAATTTTATCAAGGAGGTATTGATAATCTTCTTCGTTGTTGAATAGATTTTCTTTTCCAATCGCATGGTTGTAAATATGGTAGTAATGGGTAGGAAGGAGTGGAACCTGGACATCGGACATAAGTAGGATGATTAAAAGACAAATCTATGCCCATCTACTTATTGATACATCCGAAGAATAGGGTTTTTTAAATCAGAAAATTCAGCTCGGCGGGTCCTTAGTCCGTTCTAAATACTCACAAAGGAAATCAACGCGAAGGATGTAGCTAAAAGTAACCCAGCGGGTGCTGCGCGACCCACCGGGTTACTTTTCAAAGGATAGCGATGCCGAGTTGATGCAATACCTCAATCCCGTTGGCTTTGGCCCGTCGTCGAAGACATGACCCAAATGCGCCCCGCAACGGTTGCAATGCACTTCAGTGCGGCTCATGCCATAACTTGAATCGGTTGTTTCGCCTACGTTTGATTTGTTCAGCGGCTGGTAAAAACTTGGCCATCCCGTGCCGGATTCAAACTTGTTGTCGGAAACGAAAAGCGGATTATCGCAACACACACATTTGTAAATCCCTTTTTCATGGTTATCCCAGTAGACCCCGCTGAAAGCGCGCTCTGTACCATGTTCGCGGGTTACATTGTATTGTTCAGGGGTAAGTTGCTTTTTCCATTCAGCATCTGTTTTTACTACTTCATACTTTGTCATAGTTGTCTCTTTTTTACCCTTCGAAGGAGTTTGTCCGCATGCAATCAGGCAGGTTGAAATGACTGCGATCGATATTAAAATGAATTTCATATTTTTTATTTTGATAGATAAACGAAATGTATCCAAATGCGGATTCAGAAAAATAACAAATGAAAAATTAAAAGGTTATACCACTTATTGGTACATTCGTATTGATTAGTATTTAGTACCTAATTTTTCGGAGAGAATTTCTGCATAAACTCTTCTGCCATCGTTACCATGTTGGCAGAACCGATAAATAATGGAGTCCGCTCGTGTAATGTTTTTGGCTGCTTTTCCATTATGCGAACATAGCCGTCACTGGCTTTGCCACCAGCCTGTTCAATGATCCATGCAACGGGATTGCATTCATACAATAACCGCAGTTTTCCATTCGGAGATTTTGCAGTGCTCGGATAAATGAATATCCCACCTTTAAGCAAATTGCGGTGAAAATCAGCTACCAAAGACCCAATGTAACGAGATGAATAAGGCCGTTTTGTAGCATCATCTTCCACCTGGCAATATTTAATATACTGCTTTACCCCTTCAGGAAAATGCACATAGTTACCTTCATTGATCGAGTAGATCTTTCCTTCTTCAGGGCATTTCATATCGGGGTGCGAAAGACAAAATTCTCCGATGCTCGGGTCAAGCGTAAAGCCGTTTACACCACGTCCTGTTGTATATACCAGCATCGTGGAAGAACCGTAAATAATATATCCTGCTGCCACCATTGAGGTACCTTTCTGCAGGTAGTCATTTTCATTAACGGGGATTCCCGGCTCACTGCTTCTCCTGATAATTGAAAAGATTGTTCCGATGGAAACGTTCACATCAATATTTGAAGAGCCATCAAGCGGATCGACACTTACAACATATTTTGCATTGGCACTTACTTCGCCTTCAATATGAATAATCTCTTCATTTTCTTCTGAGGCAACGGCACATGTTTCACCGCCTGAGCTCAGCGCATCAATGAATTGTTCATTGGCGAAAACATCCAGTTTTTTCACTTCTTCACCCTGGATGTTCGTAGAGCCATGTTCTCCGAGAATGTCTACAAGGCCTGCCTTGTTCACTTCGCGATTTACGATCTTGGCGGCAATGCCGATGTCACGAAGCAAACGTGAAAGTTCTCCTTTGGCGAATGGAAAATCTTTTTGCCTCTCTATAATGAATTGACCGAGTGTTGTTACCTTTTTCATTTCGTGGATTCAGGCCGCAAATATCGAAAAAGGAATTTAGTGTTTTGAATTTCCATTGATCCGGATTTATCCGGTTAAATTTTGCCACGAATTTCACCAATTAACACCAAAAGGCCAGATTGGTGAAATCTTTACCGAGAATATTTTTATCAAATTAGCAATTAGTTCGTGTTAATTTGTAGAATTCGTGGCGGAAAGGATGTCAGATTTGAAAATAATCAGGCAATCATATTGATTAATT
>CAYHHK010000032.1:0-33853 GCA_964356415.1 uncultured Flavobacteriales bacterium | reverse complement strand
GAATTCAAAATATCGAAATCCGAAAAAATAAATCCGAAATCCAAATAAAGAAATAATAAAGAAATCACAATACTAAATAGTGGAAATCGAAATTCAAATATATGTAAAGGAGCTCCAACACTTCGAAAATCTATACGAAAACTGAATACAGAACTCTGACTAGCGAATTACGAAGCCGTTTATTATGAATTCATTTTTTATTTTGCATTATTTTTTCGGATTTCGGGGTTAATTATTCGCAATTACTATAACAATTATTTCATTGAAAACCGGCATTCTACTTGTCAACCTCGGCACTCCCGATTCACCATCCGTTAAGGATGTGCGTAAATACCTGCGTGAATTCCTGAGCGATCCCAGGGTGATCGATACAAGTCCATTGGCACGCTGGCTGCTTGTCAATTTTATCATTGCACCCATCCGTGCGCCACGTTCTGCGAAGCTGTATGAAAAGATCTGGACTGAATATGGCTCTCCATTATTACTCTATAGCACAAAGCAGGAATACATGCTAGCCGAAAAACTGGGCAATGACTTCCAGGTTGAGCTTGCAATGCGATACCAGAGCCCTTCCATTGCATCTGCACTCGAAAAATTTCACAAACCGGTTTTCAAGAAAATAAAGGTAGTTCCTTTGTTTCCGCATTATGCTTCTGCTTCCACCGGATCTGTTCATGAAGAAGTAATGCGCATTGTTTCGAAATGGGAAGCTATTCCTGAGATTGAATTTGTAAACAGCTTTTGCAACAATGAGAAGTTCATCAATGCGTTTTCAGAAATAGGCAAGAAACACAATCCGGAAAATTTCGACCACATCCTTTTTAGTTTTCATGGCTTGCCTGAGCGGCAGATAAAAAAAGCTGATGTGCATGATTACTGTCTGAAAGAAAATTGTTGTTCTTCCTTGTGCGATAAAAATACTTTCTGCTACCGCGCACAGTGTTATGAAACAGCACGGCTCATAGCGCGCAATCTGAATATTGAATTTGAAAATTACACCGTTAGCTTTCAGTCCCGACTTGGAAAGACGCCATGGATTAAGCCTTACAGCGACGAGGTGATTGAAGAACTGGCGAAAAAAGGGAAGAAAAAAATACTGGCGTTTTCTCCTGCCTTTACAAGTGATTGTCTTGAGACGTTGTATGAAATTGCCGTGGAGTACGATGTACTGTTTAAGAAATACGGTGGAGAAAAGGTGCAGCTGGTGGAAAGTCTGAATGATCACCCCTTGTGGATCGAAGCCCTGGAGGGGATTTGCAGAAACCGGTCCGTTTCTTCAAACAATTCTAATTTTTAATTTCTCTGTGGCAGATATTTCGAAAATAAATACACAAGACTACAACTGAACGAAAAAACTACGGAGGCCAGGAGGTGCACGGAGAATCCACTTCAGCTTTCGGAGATCCAGCTTATTTCCTCTACCAGTCAACTGAATAATATTCGTCACCTTCCGGCGCGCACGGTTAGCCGCTTCTCCACCTTGTGCTGCAATTGTTGGGTTCCTAAGCTTGTAGCACCGACGCAAAGCTTGCGCAACTGAGTACAATGCCCGGCATGATCTGCCACCATGCAAACTTATTCTTTAAGAAATTTATTACTCAACACCTCCCTTTCTGTCTGCAAACGTACGATGTAAATTCCGCCTGAATATTCTCCGAATGATAAATCCTTTGTAAAGTATGGCGGGGATAATTTTCCTTCTTCCCTGTAAACATCTCTACCCGTTAAATCATAAACAGCAAGCGAATATTTTTTTCCGCTCAATCCTTCCGCATTGATAAACGCAATCTGCCATCCATGATGATAAAATACATTGAGCCAGCTGTTCTTGCCAACTGCCAACTGCATATTGCCAACTTGCATTATCGTGTCACACATGCTATTCGTATCCGGCCCCATCTCATAATCCGGGTTATTCGGCAAGCCCCAATAAGTACGGCCTGCACCCAGGTTAAAACTGAACGGAGCAAAGCCGCAGGCCACGCCCGGACTATCGGGGTAGTTTATTACCGAAAGGTTATTGTTGTACATATTGAATACACTATCAGGATAAGGATAATTAAAGTTGACACCATCGTTCCAGGCACAGGCAAAATAAATTTTACCATCAGGAGCGAGCTTAAGTGCACCGCCGGCTGCCGAGAAATCGTCAAACATCCATAATGTATCCTGATGGTCCCAGCACAAGGAGTCTTGCAAATCCAGTTGCAATAGATAAGAGGTATCCTCGCTTGTGGAAATGTATAAGTACCTGTCGTTAGGCGAAAGGGCGCAACTCCAAACAGCTTCAAATGGTGCAGTAATTTCCTGGTGAATTGTTCTGTCCAACGTAATAATACCCGAACACCTATCGAAAGAAAATTCTTCCACCAGGCTTCTATAGTCAATACAAATTAGTTTATTACCTTTACTATCGAATAACATTCTGTAAAAACCGTTATCTGTTGCAGTGCCGGCATGTTGAATAACCGGGCCGCTTATTCCTGATGGATCAATCAGGTACACATAGAATTCATCACTGACATAATCCCATCTGCGCGAAAGTATCCACCAGTCTCTTCCGTTGCCATGTTTAATTGCTGTTAAACCATCAGTTGCTTTGAAGTTTTGCAACTGAATATTTTTTTGGGTGACTGATCCTAAACCTCCGTTCTGATTTATATCAACTATAGAATACCACAATCCGTAGTCTAAAGTGACGCCTGCATATAATACATAATATAAATTAGGAAGATCAGGAAATGAAACAATTGTAATTTCATTATACCAGCCACCACCCTTGAGGTAATTTCCATTCTGCATAACACTATGTGTTTTATCATGAATCTTTACGGGATCAGTCCCGCCAATCAGAACAGTAGGATCATAGCTCACATAGAACAATAGTTGCCCATTTGTGTCGCAAACACTTGCGCAACTACCACGAGAGATAACCGAGGAGCTATCTGCTACGGGAAAACCTCCATTAAAATTAATTGCAGCCTTATGACCAAAACTCCAAAAATTTTTTTGCTTTTGAGAATGACAGAATTGTATGCAGCAAAAAAAGATTGCCGCATACAGGGTAATTTTTTTAATCATTGTATGCGGTTGATAAATTACTTCAGAATAGCAAACGTAGTTTTATAGAAGCCTCTGCTATTGCAAACTTTCATGTAATACAATCCATTGACAAGATCAGCAATGTTGATAATGTAATCTTTTTGTGAAATCAATCTGTCGAATACTAACTTGCCTAATGCATCATATATTTCGATATCACATTCACCCGGCAATCCGTTTACATTCAATTCACTGCTCGCAGGATTTGGAAATACACTGATAAGTTTATCGAAATGCACTTTTTGCTTCTCTGATCTATGTGCCCTGCGCTGGCTTGAAACATAATTATCTTCAATATAGTACTTCAGTTTGCCCCGTGTCCAGTAAACGGCTTCTCCGCCCTGCCTGGCAGGCAGATGTGCTATCTGGTCAAGCGTTGCAGAATCAGCAGGCGCCAGCGTATCAGGGGAAGATAGATAAATTCCGTTTACGGTTTTTTTATTTGTTTCTATCTGGTTGGTATCCACAATCAGGTTGTTTTTGATAACAGCTTGTTCTGTATTGTTGTCGAGCATGAGTGCTTTAACCTCTTCAAGTTTACCGATATTGTTCTCTTCGGTGGAATCCATGAAATCTTCCCTGTTGCCCGTGTTTATCAGATCAGGGGAGCCCTGCATGACACGATAAACATATTCCTGTTTTTTGTATTCGGTTTCATTTGTAAACTCATCTTCTTCTTCCGGCTCTTCAGGATCATCTACCAGATTGCTAAGCTCTTCATCCTTCTTTTCAGGATCTTCCGACATAAGTTGGTGGCTGCCGCCGCCATCGCATGGATCAGATGGTTGGCATGTACTTATAGGTATTGCATTAATGACATTTAATAACAATGGCGGTATGGGATATTCGGGATTATTATTATTTGTTGCACCACCATAATAATAGTTGAATGGGCTTCCTGTAGAAGTATAGGAATTCGGCTCAACTTTATCTTCACCTGAAGCAATGTTCCATACATTGGCTGTGGGTATGCAGGCATCACCCTGGTCAGGTAGCGTTACATAAACAAGATTCATTCCCGGGTAATTATCGTTGAGCTGGTTGCATGTAAGATAAGAACCGCTGCAATCGTTCTCCACATGAATTCCAGTGCCGCAGGTTGTAACGGTGTTGTTGTGCAGCGTGCTTCCTGTTACCTCATCTGCACGTATCCCCTGCACCTGGTCGGCATACAGATTTATTTCATCGGGATCAGTCATTCCGCTTTGCCATTCAACCGTGTTGTTACCCACTTCGGCGCCGTAACAATTTTGCATCGTTACCCCGCGGAAAAGGCGGGTTGAGTTTCCAAGCCGTAATTTGTTAATCGTATAATTCATTGTATTTCAGGTTAACCGGTTTCTAGTTCCTCTGTGTAAAAAAGTTCACAGTTCTCAGTTCACAGTTCGCGGCTGTTCAGTCTTCAGTCTGCGGATTACAGTCTTTAGTGGTGAAGCTGAATTATCAATACTTCGATGTGCATTGGATATTCACTTCATTAATTAATGTTCCCTGACTGACGACAGGCAGGCTTGTTCGGTGTTCGATATTTTAGTGCTTTCAGGTCTTCATGTGCTGCTAGTGCGTGAGCGAGACCTGACAGAATCATGAGCAGCAAACAACAACTCAGCAGCAGTTTTTCCATCTCTGATCCTCAGCCTACCGGCCGGCAGGTTTTATAAATTTTTTTGTTAGAATTTCCTGATTCGTACTCAAACTTACCACATACATCCCGCTTGCAAACTGCTCACAACTTACATCCCGCGTAAAGTATTGCCCGTGCAGGGCACCTTCTTCTCTGTAAACTTCTCTACCCGTTAAATCATAAACAGCAAGCGAATATTTTTTTCCGCTCAATCCTTCCGCATTGATAAAGGTAATCTGCCATCCGGGATGATAAAAAATATTTAATCGGCTTTCCTGCCTACTGCTGCTGCCTACTGTCGCTACGGCTGTTAAAGTGTCGCACATACTATTCGTATCCGGCCCCATCTCATAATCCGGATTATTCGGCAAACCCCAGTAAGTACGGCCTGCACCAAGGTTAAAGCTGAACGGAGCAAAGCCACAGGCCACGCCCGGACTATCGGGATTATTAATTACTGAAAGATTGTTGTTGTATATATTGAACACACTGTCAGGATAAGGGTAATTAAAGTTACCTACAGAGTCACTCCAGGCACAGGCAAAATAAATTTTATTATCGGGCGCCAATTTCAATCCTCCTCCTGCAGCAGGGAAAAGATCAAATGTCCACAAAGTATCTTTATTTGCCCAGGGATCAACGTCCTGCAAGTCCAACTGAAAAAGATACGAGGTATAATTATTTATCGAAATGTATAAATACCTTTCATTGGGAGATAATTCACAACTCCATAATGATGGTAAAGGCGGATTAACTTCGGGTGCAATTAAGGTTTGGTAGGTTAGAGTGCCTGTACAGCGATCGAAATTAAAATTTTCGATGAGATTGCTATAATTCATGGAGGTTAAAGTATTTCCTGCTTTGTTAAAAAGCATTCGATAAAAACCATCATCGGCGGGGGTTCCAACACTTTGAATAAAAGGTCCGCTGACGCCTGAAGGAGAAACAAGGTATTCATAGAATTCATTATTTACAACACCGGATTTCTTTGAAAGTATCCACCAATCACGGCCGTTGCCATGCTTAATGGCTGTTATACAGTCAATGGACTGATAGCTTTGAAGCTGCTGGTTCTTTAAAATAACTTCACCCCTCCCGCTATCTAAGTTCATATCAATTATTGAATAGTACAATCCGAAAATTGATGTTACTCCAACGCAAAACAAATAATAGCGATTTGAATTACCGGGATCAGATACAATCACTAATTCCTGATACCATCCTCTCCCTATGACATTGCTACCATTCTGCATCAAGACATCATTACTGTTTATAACAAGAGTAGTATTTCCTGCAACTGTAGCTCTGGTGTAAGCATAAAAAAGTAAATTACCGATGGAATCACTTACAGAAACGCAACTGCCTCTTGATTTTACTGCAGTATGGATTGGCTGCGGGTTGTTTATGTTTGTAAAATCAATACCTGCACTATCACCCAGGCACCAGATACTATTCCTGTTTTGGGAAACCGAAATAAAGCTGGTAAAACAGAAAAAAAGAATAAGCGTTTTTTTCATGTCAAAGTTCGAGAAGCAAGGAATAACAGAACCTCCCATAATCTATTAACGGATGATCGTTAACTTCTTAAGCACAGTTGCATCGGCTGAATGAATTGCCACAAAATAAACTCCGGGATTTAAATTTGAAATATCCATGCTGAGCTTTTTAGAATTTGCAGCGATTTCGAATTTCAGGGTTTCACCAATGGTATTTATTATTGTCACATATTCAATAGCGAAGAGGTCAGTTGAAACATCAAGCTTGGAACTTGCCGGGTTGGGATAAAGAGTGACCTCTCCGGCTGATTTTTTTCTGCCGTCATGAACAGCAGATGTTTTTCGCAGGTTCGAAACGAAGTGGTCTTCAATATATAACCGCAACTTCCCGCGTGCCCAGTAAACCGCTTCACCACCCTGCATTGCAAGCTGATGGGCAATCTGGTTCAGAGCAGTGGAATCGGAAACGGTGAGCGTATCGCTATTATTCAAGGCAGTATTGAGATAAATGCCGTTTACACTTTTTTTGTTTTGCTCAATCAGGTTCGTATCAACTACATTGCTGTTTTTTGTGCTTGCTTCCGTCAGCTCTCCTGCAATCATCAGTTCTTCGACTTCTCCTAGCTTGCCAATATTATTTTGCTCTGTTGAATCCATAAAGTCTTCCCTGTCATCTGTGTTAATGAGGTCCGGTATTTGTTGCATAGTCTGGTATGCGTATTCCTGTTTGCTGTACCCCGCCTCTTCGGTAAATTCAAATTCTTCCTGGGGCTCCAGCGGCTCGTCAACTATACCCAAAAGCTCTTCGTCTTTCTTTGTCGTGTCTTCTGCCATTAGATTTTGCTGACCTTGTCCGCCACCGCAGGAAGAGGGATTGCAGGTGCTGATTAATACCGGATTGATAACGGTTGCTAAAGTTGGAGGAACGGGAAAGAGGGGGTTACTTGGAGCTCCTGAACCCGAATAATAATAATCTAATGGAAATCCTGATGCTGTTGTTGAATTTTGATTTACCTTATCTTCACCACTAGCAATATCCCAACTATTCCCAGCTGCTGTACATGCATCACCCTGTTGGGGCAGTGTAACCAAAACAAGATTTAATCCCGGGTAATTATCGTTAAGCTGGTTGCATGTAAGATAAGAACCGCTGCAATCGTTCTCCACATGCATGCCTGTGCCGCAGGTGCTAACGGTGTTGTTGTGTATGGTGCTTCCTGTAACTCCATCAACCCGTATTCCCTGTACCTGGTCAGCATACAGATTTATTTCATCGGGATCAGTCATTCCGCTTTGCCATTCAATGGTGTTGTTGCCCACTTCTGCTCCATCACAATTTTGCATCGTTATCCCGCGGTAAAGGCGGGTTGAGGCCCCAAGCCGTAATTTGTTAATAGTATAATCAATGGTATTGCCGGTAACTCTGAAGTGGTCTTTAATATTAGCATTGAGTAACAACATGCCGATGGGGTAATCGGTGATGGTGTTGTCTTTAAATTCCAGAGGAACTTTGAATTCAAAACTGTTGAACAGCGCAATGCCCCAATCATTTTTCGGGAATCCGAATGCATCGTAACCACCGGTTATAGTATTGTCGTTTACTTTAACATCGGGTATGTTGGTTATTTCATAAAGAAGTATGCCAATCAAGGAGTTCTCTATAATATTTCCTGTCAGCTCAATGGGAATATTCTGCGGCTGAACATTGGTAAGGGCATAGGAATGATAAATCGCCGTTTCGCGGCAATCTTTAAACCGGTTTTTAAGCACAGTGCTTTCTACCTCGCCATAGCAAACGATACCATAGTCACAACGGGTAAAAGTGTTCCTCCCTGCCCCGCTTGTATTGCCAGATGTAAGCTTCGCAGGAGTGTCATCCATTCCTATCATTACAATTGCGCAGTGGTTTTCATCTTTTGAAGAAGTGATATCATAAAAATTGTTTTGAAGGGCTGTAAGATTGTTTGTAGTGTAACCAACAATCCCGTAGCGGGCATCGCTGAAAGTATTATCCAGCAGGCCTGTTGCATTGCCAATTGTGATCGGGTTAACATTCTCGAGGTAAATGTGCTCGGCAGTTGATAATCCATAACGGTTGTTTATTCCAGGCAATGTACCGGTATAATTCCGGTGGATAACTTTTCCCGAGCATAGAAAATCTGTTCTCCATATTTGGGCACTGGAAAAATTGCCGTTCGTGATCCGAATATCTTCAATGTTATGGTCAAATGTTACGCGGCTTGTGGTTCCAATAGTTAATTCAGGAACATTGGCAGTGTTCGTGTAACCCATTCCATCAGCGGTTATAGCGATAGCTGCATCAGAAATTCTTGTTCCTTCTGTTACCGCAAGCTTTCCCGGATCGCCATTTGCGTCTGCTTCTACTACAATTCCTTCCCACATCTCAGAGCAGGCAAAGAGTGTTGTTGTTGCGCTACTATTTGGATCCTTTGCAAGCGTGAGGTTTATACCAGCAGGTACAGTGATCCTAACATTCGGATTAATGGAAACAAGACAGCCTTCCAATCTCACATCCTTGCTTATTGTTATAGAACTTGTTACAAGGTATTTTTTATTTGTTAAGGTACAGGGCGGAGAAGTGCAATTCGAAAGATCAGTTACCAGGTCTTCAGTAAATTCATTGCAATCCATCAATCCCGTGAAGTCAAATTTTGCGCAGGCAGACGCAATTATTCCAGCATCGTATTGCGAAACGCATGAAACCTTGGGAAGCACCAATTCAAGCGCATGAATTCCTGATTTACGTTCCTTTGTTCCAATGTAAACGCTGCCCATGTATGTTGTGATTGAGGGCATGAGATGGCCGTTTGGGTAATATTCACCAGGACCCGGCGGCTCACTGCAGGATGATTGCGGAGTTTCTTTGAACCAAAAACAACCGGGTGCGGTTACGGTTCCTAAACCATCGCACATGGATCGTTCTATGTCACCGTCCTCAATAAGATTGTCAGGCATTCCGAACATTTTCAAATAAACATCATCCACCCAGACTACTACACCTTTAACTTTTGTCGGATCAGTTGTTCCGTCTGAACGAATCGTAAACTTAAGAATATTTGGTATATTGTTGGTATTCAGCGCATTCACAATTGTGCTTCGATTGATCTCTACACGCTCCCAGCCATCACCACCGTCGGCAATATCTTCACTCCACACAAGGATGTTATTGATATAGCATTCTTTTAAAATACCGGTAGGAGTGCTTAAGTTTCCATAAGCAGCAAGATGATGAAACTCCTGGTAGCTGTCCTTGATATTAAAAATCAGAGGAACTGTTTCATCGGGCGGAACGATGATGAGTGGGAAATGTTTCCAGCCTGCTGTGTAGTAATTTTCGTCACCTGGTGAACCTGCTCCATCCATGGCAAGCACGTCGATTCCATACAGGCCGGGCAGGTTAACAGCGGTGCTGCCAGTGGGTTCATTAAAAAGTGAAGTGGTGCTGAACGGCGAAGCTGTAGTGGGTGCAATCACAATTTCATGATCATAGTAGAAATTATTAATGGAAGTTACCGGATCTGTTGCGGAAGGATTATCAGGTTGTGAATTTGTATTCCTGCGGATTAAACAACCGGTTTTTTGCCCGTTTATGTTTTGAGTAAATGAAACTTTATAAGGGTCGGTTGCTGAAAGGTACTGCACCTGTGTATGCCCCGGGGAGACTGATATGTTTGCTGTTGATGGCAACGGATTTCCGCCATTATCAGTAAGTTCAATAGTTACGTTGGGCGGCTGAGGGCAACCGGTGTTTACGGTCATGCCATCATAAAAGCCCAAAGTGTTGTTGTTATGAACAATTGCGTTATCGCCGGCAAACACGCATGATTCAATATCATTGTTGGCAACAGCTGCATACCCTTGTCTTTGCGAAGTTGGATTTTCATCGTCGCAGGTGCTGATTGGTAGTTGGGTGCTCGTGGTAACATTGTCTGTAACAGTGACAACATATTTTGTTGCCGGTTCGCAAATCCAGGCAAAGGGTGTACATACACCGTTGTGATCTAAAATATTCCATTCATTTACGATTGGAGTGCAAGAACCCTCGGGATACTCGTTGCAGTTGGTAGTAAAAGTTCCTACCCCGTTTGGAATGGTATATCCTGCAACAGCGCCTGCATTTCCTGAGGGGCCGATAATTCCAAGAAATCGTTCTGTGGTTGCAGAGATAATATCCTGGCAAAATAGCCTGATTTCTATGGATAAATTATCATAAAGTAGTATCTGCCCGGAAACACTTTCTGATGAACCTTTTACCTTGATGTTATTATAATCTACAATGAAGGCATTCAAAGATGATTCATACCAGCAACTGATAGAACCTGTGCTGTTCGATGGATCAAGGTCTGTTAGACAAAGCGCAATAATGTTATTCGTATTAGGATTGATTTCGTAAGGAAAAAAGCTTGGGTCTGAATTTGCGATGCTTGTATTCGTTGCATCAAACTGAATAAAACCATTTGTTGAAACATAGCATGAAGAAAAAGACATTCCGAGTTCAAGAAAATCGAAAGGCGTGTAACCGGCAATTGCTGTTATGTTCCATCCACCATTGTCAATAGAGCCAATGAAATTTCCTGAATAATATTGATTTCCATTGTTGCAAAGAACAAAAGCTCCACCGGGTACTGCCACAGGAGTAGTAGAAGTAGAGGGAACGAATCCGAATTTCGCCGGATACTGCGTACTGATAACTGGCCCGATAAAAATAGATTTGGTTACAGATGTATTGCCAGCAGAGCAATCATCTATTCTAAAAGGCACAGATGCATCTTCGCAGATATCAAGATTATTCTGACAACCATATTGCTCATGGTAAAAGGAGCACCCCGGTACTGCCGGATGTGCATAATATGTTCCGGAATTATTGTGCCTGTTAATACCTCCGGTAAGTTGGGTGACAGAATTATCGGCGAAAAGTGCATTGAATGGAGAATGAGCTGTTGCATCCCATGCCTGTTTTCCGTCATCTAAAATACAATGACTGATGGTAATTGTATTATCTGTCGAATTATAATTGGAAATTTTCACATCAGAATATATTTCATATCCGCTTCCTTTTATTGTATTAGACTTGACATGATGAATATAGCAATGTTCGATCAGAATTCTGTCTGTCCTATTTTCAATCCAGATGCCGGCATGACTGAATCCGGCAATCTGACAGCCGGTGATTTCGTAATTGTATCCATAATCCTGAGGAATATAGCCTGACCTAATGAAACCCGGTGCCGGAATTATTATTCCGCCGCTATAAAGCAGATCCCGATTTGAGTGATCCGCATCGTAAATACCAATGTTAAAATCAGTAGATGTGTTCGGACCTCTGAAATTAATATTCCGTATTGCAGTTATTCCTGTTCCTGTGCTTGAGATTGATCCCGGCTCCAATGCAAACATATACATGAAGTACACCATATCATGCTCCAGGGAATAGGCATGTCTGTTTCCTTCAGACCATATTAATGTACCTTCCGGAGTGTTCAATAGATCAAAATCCCCAACGAGCTGGGCGCCGGAGGGAATAATATAAGGAGGCAGATATCCAAGGTCAATGGCATCTTCCATCTTTAGGGAGACATTCGGGGTAAACTGAAGTATACCCGTTCCGCTTCCCGCAACAAATACCGTATCATTTCCGTCAAAATAGTAATAACCAATCAGGCCGGGTGATCCCGGTGACGGCCCTAAAAGGTTATTCCAATCGCTAACAGAAGTTTGAGCAAAGAGCTGACAGTTCAACATCAATTCAATAAATAAGCAGAAATAAAAATTCTTCGAATTAAGGGATTTACTTTTTTTCATGGCTGTTATGTTTTATTGGTTTAGGAAAAAAGGCTATGCAGAGATAGTAAAAAAACATCTTCCTATTTACTATTGAGTGAAAAAAGAGATCAATAATTCCGTAAGTGCTGGAAAACATTGGGTGGATGGATGGCCCATCCATTCGAAAAATACATGATAAAAATGTAGGATTTCATCCAATCGGCTCCAAGCTTTCGTTTCAGATGGGTGTTTTCACATTCAAGTTGCATTGCTCTTTCTTCCTCAGGTGTCAGATCTTCATCAACACTTTCCATTGCATCAATTTCCTGGGGCTATCAAAACTTTTTCGACTCTTGTTTCATGTCCTGAACTTATTTTTAAAAAATAGGAACCCGCAGAAATATTGTGCAAAATGAAAGAATGTTGTTGTTTGCCTTTGATCGTTTCTTTAAAAATAATTCTGCCGGATAAATCATATAGCAAAATAAGGTATTTCCTTTCTATTGCAAATCCATTAAATTGTAATTCTTCATTAACAGGATTTGGAAAAATATGGACATTATTTAGTGAATTATTCTCTTCCACTTCATTTGTCGAACTGCATTTCTGCAAAACATAAGGCGTATTGTTATAAGATGTCTGGCAACTGTCACATAACACAGACCTGATAAAACAACTTGCCCTGTGTACCAGTTCATATTCAGGGAAAGAACAATGGTTGACGCTGAGCGGAACAAGGTTCATGCTTGTGCAGATGTTATTGGCAAGTAATTTCCCATGTAAGGCAGAAGATCCGGCTACCCAATAGAACGACTGGCATGCGCAGCTGATCACCTGGCCGTACTGATTGGGAACGATGCAATCGCCTTCGTCATGAAATGAGATCAAGGGAATATCGCCATTGTTGAGCACCACGCTGTCCTTACTCACAGCCCCGCAGTTGTCAATCACTCCTTTGATTTGAAAAGTATTTGGGAATGCATTACCTGAAGTATCCAACAATCCGACCTGGCCGGTTGCCCAGGGACAAAACGCATCTGCTTCCTGCTGATCCCAGAAGGCAGTATGCATAGCAGTGATTGATCCCGCACTTGTTCCTCCGATGAAATAATTGTTTTCGTCAATTTTGTATTGAGCATGGTTCGCGTCAATATAACGCATTGCTGCCCGCCCATCCTGTGCAGCTTCATACGTTGCTGTTTTCACGTTGACACCTAAATTTCCACAGAGCAGACAAATGCTCAGGAAGTCAGTCCCGCTGCAGTTCCATCCCAGGCGGTATCGGATTGTGGCGGTTACAAAACCCCTGCGCGCAAACTCCATGCATTGGTAATCCATGTCATGCAAATTTCCTCCTATAAAGGACCCGCCGTGTATGAGAAGGATGAACGGCCTTGCAGTCATCGTGTCCGTGATCGTGTCCGGATAAAAGATATTCATCAGTAACGTGTCATTCACTCCCGAAAAATAATTTTTCGCAATTGCATAAACGATATTGGAATCAATCCTGATATCGCTGCTGTCGAACATGGCCACGTCGGTGAAACGGTTGGTGGAGCAATAGGCGGGGGATTGGGAAAAACCATTTAGCCCGTTACAGCAAAGCAGGAAAAGGATATAAAGTAAAATCGCTATTTCAAAATATTTTTTCATAGAATCACTGCAAAATTAATTTCCTTGCTTCTTTCACGTTGTTATTTTCGAGAACAACCAGGTATATTCCTATCGAAATCCCATGCAGGTTTATTTCCTTTGAATTTATTCCCTTGATTGTATTTATTTTTTCGCTGAGAATTGTTCTTCCTGTAACATCATTCAAATGTACAAGGTACTCCCGGGAATCATCAGCATTAAATGTCAATATTATTTTTTCCGAGGCGGGATTTGGAAACAGGTTAAACCTGAAATTTCCATGTACCGGGCTCAGGATGTAATTTCCGATATCAGATTGTACCACTGCAAAATCCGAGAACGTTGACAATCCATCCCGTTCGCTATGTGATGCAGTGCTTGGACAATAAGGAGATCCTTCCATGAGCCAGGGTCCCAGCCCGTTATTCGAAACAGATTTCATGATTGAAAAAGTAGCACCAACATTATTGGTGGCATTTGCCGGATAAGCATGAGCTTTGTAAACTCCCAACCCCGTGGTACTGTCTGCATCCATTGTCCAGTAACCGTTATCGAATGGTGGCATTATGTCCCATCCGTTATTTCCACACTCCTGAACTACAGGACCTCCTGCAGGCATTCCAACCCACGGGCTGAATTTTCCGAGGATGTTGTAAGGCGCAAAAGGAGGAGTGCCATATTGAATCGCAAAACGCTGATATCCTTTTGTGAAATAACCAACAGGAAATTCATACGTGCCGGCAAACATTCCGATTGCTCTCCGCAGATTTCCTTCTACATAACTCATTGCATTACCTACAGAACACGCAGCCGGTCCTGCATTTGTAATATTCACTTCCCGCGTAGCGCCAGTAATTATTTTTCCATTCGTAAGTGTAAGCGTACCGTTGAAGCCAAGCTTCAAATCGCTCGTTGCATTTGTATCAAGCGTTAATGAACCTCCTGTTATTATTTGATTCATGACAACATTGGCGAGCGTAAGCGGTGAACCATCGTTACGAAAATGCTGAACCAAACCGCTGAGTGAAACAAATGTGAGATTGCCAGGAAAAGAATTTATAAAACTTGTATTGCCATTGTAGTTGTAAAAATTTCCTCCCAAATAAATGTTGCGTGTACTGGCGTTCACCATACCGCTATACACGGAATCATTTCCTGCAATAAAAATATCAGTGTTCAATGACAAGGTCGCCCCTGAATCTTTTGCGACCTCCAGATGATAGAAATTGTTGAAACCCAAATTGAATGTTCCAGCGACATAAGTATTTCTGCTGCCGATAAACCTCACTGTGCTTCCTTGACCACAATTGATCATTCCGTTGTTGATGAAATTTCCGCACACATCCAACCTCACGCCCGGGCTAATGGTAAGTGTCGCACCTGCATTGATGGTGATGTCACTTACACTTGTATTACTTGATATTACCGGCATTACAGCAGAACTTGTAATGATCGCACCGATTTGATTTATGCAATCAGGCACTTCTCCGCATGCACCTGCATTCCAGTTTGAACTGTCGGACCAGTTACTGTTGTTGCCCCCTTGCCAGGTCAAGTACGATGGATTTCCATTGAGCGGAGTCCCCATCCAATCGAGCATGAAACCGTTGTTGTAATAATCGCTGTTTACAAGCAGTAGAAATGTAGCAGTCATTCCATTGGGAACTACAATGGCAGGCATCATTCCGGGATCGGGATATGCATAACTTTGATAACAGGTCATCTGGCACAACCCTTCTGAAGCGCTGCACCCTGTAGTCCCCTGGTAGGAGAAATTACAAATCACTGCAGGAAACATGCTTTGATTGACAAGGTTTGAGCAATAGTTGGGTACTGCAGGGAGTTGGTCTCCACCATTAAAAACTGTATCAATGCACCAAAGCATAAAATCATAGTTTCCGGAACTGCCGGGTGTGATTGTAAATTCAACAGGTGTCCCTCCGCCTGTGCCTGTTACACTGAATGTATAAAAGACAGATTGTGTTTCACCAATAGAAAGGCAGGTCGCTCCGGCTGAAACATCGCAAATATTTCCGGCGCCCTGGTAGCCGGGATTTGAAACGGAGATGGTGCTGTTATCACAAAGGCCAACGGCAAGGGGACAATCTTGTGAATAAATTGCCGGGAATGGAGTCGAACCAGGCAACACAATTATTTCAAAAGTTCCTGTGTTGGCATTTACACCGTCAACACGTATAAAGTAAGTTGTCCCTATATTTAATCCCGTTGCTATAATCTGTGAATTGCGGTTCACGCCGGTTCCGCAAATTGCAGGCGAGTTATCATTGCAATAAAGCTGCGTAAAGGTTCCGCCACATCCGCCTGTTGAAGAATAGAGTGCGACCTGCGAATCGAAAAGGGTAATGAGGTGTGTCCTTATTTTCATTGTATCGTCAGTTGCAACGAAAGAATACCACACTGTATTTAATTGCGTTTGTCCCAGGTTGTTATTCCAGCACGTTGCATTTGTCCCCGCAAAGGGTTCATTGATTCCGGTTGCGCAACTATTATCTCCCGGCTCATACTGCCCGATCGTAAGAGGGATCGCTCCCGGACATAAATCATTTGCAGCAGTACATCCATCGGAAATACATATCTTGAAATTGCCGGTCTGTGTGCCATTGTTAGACCAGACACGCACATAATACAACGTACCGGCTGCGGGAGGAATGATTACAACCAATGGCATCCATCCGTTGCTGCTGTTATCACAGTTAACCAAAGTCATTGCCCCACAGGTTCCTGTATAAACTGCCATTGCAAGATCTGGTGCGGCAGGTGAAGATCCTGCATCAATTTTTACCCGGTGAACAGAAGTACTTGAAGATGTAAATGTAAACCATACGTCAGGCGTAACACCGTCCGTAAAATTACCGCATCCGGGAAGCGGAATTGTTCCGGCAGCAGTTGGTGCTGTGCAGTTGTTATTATAATCTATCGCACCCGTGCACGTTGTTGATGTCACTACCGAAATATTATTCGCAGCGCTACAGATATCATTTGCAGCGGAGGCAGCGGTTGATAGGGCGGCTGCAAAATCAAAATTATTCATGCAAGTTGTTCCGCCAACTGAATCATAATCTACAACAAAATAGTATGTTAGTCCTGCAACGAGGGAAACATTATTAAAATTCAATGTGCTTCCGCCAGTGCCCGTGACAAAACCAATGCAGGTTCCAAAATCCGGGCAGCCGCGGTAAATGAATAATCCCGGGTTTGAGTTTGCAGGTGTGTTACTCAATGCAAAATCTACGCACACGGTTGCCGGAGGTGTATAAGTAAAAATATAATCTTCTCCATACATGAATGGGGTATGTGGTTCAGCGATGCTGCTGTCAAACTCAAACCCAAAACCGCAGGTTGACAATCCTCCAGGCGATGAATAAGGAATTCCGCATGGTGTAATGTTATTTGCATATGCACAATTTCTTCCCGGTGATCTGATATTGAACCTGAAATATCCGCGATAACTTGTATCAGCAGAATAAACACGCACCCAATATTGTTGAGGGTTGCATGGTTCATTCGTTAAGTTGATATAAGATGCAGCATTTGTTCCTGCAGGCCCTGTGCTTCCGAAATCACATGTAATGGGGGCTCCGCCACAGGAAGAATAAATTTCGATTCCCGTATTGTAGCTTGTTCCGCGACAATCCAGGCTATCAATGAAGATTTCAAAGTTTGCAATGTTCGCAGGTTTTGAAAACGTATACCAAACATCGCTAACGGTTATTGGTATGCCACACGGTGGTAATGCAGCGGGTGATTGGGTAGAATGCAAAGTTGTTCCAAGAGATGAGATTAAAGGAAGAGCAGGATTGAATGCAATTGTTTCCGCAGTTGCACATTCATCATTGGGATGAATGACGGGTGTAAAACGGTGATGCACTGAATCGTCCGGCTTTAATGAAATGTTTGAAGCTTCAGGAGTTGTTTTAGAGGGAGCACCTGCAGCACTGGTAAATGCGAAAACATCTCCACCACAAAAACCGCTTATTCCGATGGATGCGCCGCCTGAAGTATTATTCACATTGATGGCTCCGTTGCCATTATTTTTATAGCGGAATTCAATCACATTTCTGTTTGCAACAATTGCCTGAGCATTATCATAAAGAATTGCCTGGAAGGAAATTGCTGTATCGCTGGCATTGTGATCCCAATACATGCCCCGCCATTCAATTACCAGGGCACGTGAAGTTGCACCACCGGTAATTTTGTAAGTAACTTCACCGTTGGCGTGAACCTTCAAATCGTCCCATAGCGGAGCAATCGTGAGAGGTGTGGCAGATAAACCGTTTGCCTGCAAAGAACTTCCCTGGTTTGAAAACGACATCCATCCGTTTGATGAAACAAAGAATGTTGTACTGTTTTGCGGAAACCAGGCACCGCCAAAGTAAAAACCACCCCAGGTTGCAGGCGCTGCAAAAGAAACGAGCTGATCATCAGTTCCACCTGCAATTAGAGTTATTGAGCCGGCAGTACTGTTATTAAAACTGATTGTTCCCGATGGCTGTGAGAATGAATAATTAATGCCGGTGGATTGACCGGTTGCATTTAAAAATGTAAAAAATAAAATTGCTGAACAGAAAAATTGTGCGAGGGGATTTTTCATGGGACGAAATTTTGAAATGGGATTCAAAGTTATCATTCCCCGCGAAATGCTCAAGCGTTTTATTGGCTAAGTAGAAATTACCTCATCCTGATCCTCCAGTTCGACGGATAATAATTATTAAACCTGTTGCCAAGGAAATTGATAAATCCAAGCGGATGATTTTGATGCGTTATTAGTGCATACCCTTTTTGTATTGCATCAATTTTAAAATCTTCTTTTCGCAAATAATGCAATGCACCTTCTTCATTCACTTCAATAGAAGCAAAAGCATTTTTATTCATCAAAGAGCTCATGGCCAGTTCATGGGTTGGAATGGCCTTGTCACCTTTTAATTCAGCAACGCATGTGCCGGAGTAAATAATTCTTAAATGCCCCGACAACAATTCAATCAGCGATAGCCATTCTTTATGCAAAGCAAAAACCATTTCATCTTTCTGGACAAAAGAATAATTTAGCAGATCATCATCAATCCAATTTTTCAGATGATCAAATTTCTTTGTGATCGGAAGAAACTGTGTTGATTTTGTTCTGAATTTTAATGGTGAAAAATTTTCATCTTTTTTCTTCAGCACAGAAATAAATAGTCCTTCACCTTTTACTTTATGCGGGAGAAAAGCGTAACCCATCCAGTTTTTTTCTTTCAGGGTTTTTATTCCCCATTCATCTTTGACCTGAAGAGGTATACATTCCAAATCTGCATGATCACACAGCCATTTGATATTTTCTTCATTCTCTTTCGGGTTGAAGGTGCACGTAGAATAGATGAGAACCCCTCCCGGTTTCAGGGAAGGAAGAAGAGAGGTAAGGATCCGTTGCTGGCGCGCAGCACTGATTTCGCAATTCGATTCACTCCATTGTTCAATGGCATTGTGGTCTTTCCGGAAAAGGCCTTCTCCGCTGCAGGGAGCATCCACAAGGATGACATCAAATAGATTTTCAAGCGCGGTGAATGAAGAAGGATCATTGTTCGTGATTACCACGTTCGGGTTTCCCCACTTGACTATATTTTCTTTGAGAACGGAAACCCGCGATCCGATCACTTCATTTGAAACAAGTAAACTGTTCTTGCTCATCAATGAAGCGAGGTGGGTTGATTTTCCTCCCGGTGCGGCACAGGCATCAAGAAGTAATAGTTTTTTTTCTGATAAACCAAGCTGCAGAAAAACCTGTTCTAAAAACATCGAACTTGCATCCTGCACATAATAACAGCCGGCATGAAACAATGGGTCGAGAGTAAATGATGGGCGCCTGGCGAGATAAAATCCGGTTGAACACCAGGGGATTTTTTCATCTCCCAAATCAATTTTCTTTTCAGGGTTGATGCGGATGGAGACCAGGGGTTCCTGCTTCAGCGACTCAAAAAATATTCCGCTCTCAGTGGTAAGTTGCGATTGAATTCTTGAAACGAAGGAAACAGGAAGATTAGTTTGCGTCAATTTCGATTCCGTACTTTAGTACCTCGGTAAGAAAAGGATCTCCATTCAAAAATTTTTTCGATGGATATGGATGCGGCTCAACCGAAAATAGTTTGGCTGTAACAGGAGCAAGCATTTTCCAGTTTTCCAGAGTGTTTGTGCCGAACCGATCACTCACAAGTAGCAAATCAATATCAGAATACGCATGAGCAGAACCGCGTACAACAGAGCCGAAAAGAAAAGCCTTTTTTATTTGCAGATTTAATTCATTGCAAAGACGCAAGTATTGTTTTGCTATTTTAATAGCAGCCTGGCGATTAACTTTTTTCGTAGCTGATTGCATTCCTTTAAATATTTAACTGTATACTTTCCGTTTACTAAACGATTTACATTACTAATATAATCGGGATATCGACCTTCAATCTGAAATTTATTAAAGTCTGCCATAAAGGTACGTTCTTCCTCCGATAATTCAAGTTTTGTTTCGGAAACAAGTTTATTCAGATTATGAATTTTTGGTGGATAATTTCCCTTATTGTCCTTTATCCAATGGGCTTTGCACAATTTTTCTAAGACGAGGTGAGCGAAGAAAAGGGAATACAAATAATCTTTCGACTTCAGCAAATGCTGGACAACTTTCCAGTCTTTTTTGGAAGTGTCAAGCCAATATCTTATTAGTTCGTCTTTGTTCATTCAATGCAAAGATAAAATTGAAAAAAGGAATCGGGTAATTACAACTGTGCCAGCATCTCCTTGATGATGGTGGTGAGCTTTTTCTCCGCTGCGGTCGCAACTTCCAGTACTTCTTCATGTGATACTTTCTGTGCAGTTTCAAAACCTCCCAGGTCTGTAACGATGCTGACTGCAAAACATGGGGTGCCGCCATGCCGTGCAGCTATCACTTCCGGAACAGTACTCATACCTACAAGATCCGAACCGATCGTTCTGATGTACCTGTATTCAGCAGGGGTTTCAAAGCAAGGTCCTGAAACAGCGGCATATACACCAATGTGTGAGCGGAACTGGTGTTTGTCAGCGATTTGTTTTGCGACTGCGATCATTTGCGGATCATAAGGCTCACTCATATCAGGAAAACGCGGGCCCAGTTCATCATGATTTTTTCCGATGAGCGGATTGGATGGCATCAGGTTGATGTGGTCGTTGATAAAGACAATGTCACCAACATTGAATTTCGGATTCATCCCGCCTGCAGCATTGGAGAGTAATAGTTTTTTTATTCCAAGTGCCTGAAAAACGCGGATCGGAAAAGTTACCTCTTGCATTGAATATCCTTCATAAAAATGAAATCGTCCCTGCAGGGCAATTACTTTTTTCCCTCCCAGCATTCCAAGGATTAGTTTGCCGCCATGCCCTTTTACTGTGGAAACAGGAAAATTCGGAATGGTCGTATAAGGCAAAGCATGAAGTATTTCTATTTCATTCACGAGTCCGCCGAGTCCGGAACCCAGTACTATTCCGAATTCCGGGGTGAAATCAGTTTTCTCTGTGATGTACGAAGCGGTTTGTTTGATTTTGTCTAGCATAATTCAATACGATATTTTCAAATTGTTCTTTATCAGTCTGGTGAAACTGAACCTGCACAGGGATATAGAAGATGGGCAATGCACGCGTGGCTTCTTCGAGTTCCGCATTGCGGAGCCTCATGGCATCTTTTTCAGTTGTTAAGATTATTTTGTTTGCGTTTGCAATGTTATTAAAAGTTTCAGTGATCGTGCGAAGGTCTTCGGGTGTAAATTCATGGTGGTCATTGAACACAATAGTCTCCAGTTTATCCGTTTTGCGTTTGAGGAATTCTGCCAGGCCGGATGGGTTTGCAATTCCTGTTACAAGAAGGATCGTAAAACGTTTTTCAAAATAGTAGTTGGTGCCCATGAGCATGTTCCCCTGCTTGCTGTTGAGGCGCACGATGTCACCATACCTGAAGAAACTGAAAAATAAGTTTTGGTGGGGCAGTAGTTCGATGTTTTCAGCCAGGCGCTTCCGTTCTATCGGAACAAGAATTTCCGGGCACTTGCTCACGATAATGATGTCGGCACGTTTCATTCCCTTTTTCCATTCCCTGAGTGTTCCTGAAGGCAACAGGTAATTCTTTTTCATTATCCCATCGTGTTCTATTAGCAGGATATTCAAACCCGGCTTCACTGCGCGGTGCTGATAAGCATCATCCATCAGAATCACTTCGGGCTTGGGCATCAGCTTTATCAGGTTTTCGATGGCAGCTACCCTGTCTTCGCCAACAGAAACAGTAATTTCAGGGAATTTGGTGTGATACTGCATTGGTTCATCACCCACCATTGATGTGCTTGATGGATTAGATACAAGCATATATCCCTGCGTTTTCCTGCCGTAACCCCTGCTTAATGTTGCAATTCTGTATTGCTCTTTGAGTAATCGTATAAGGTATTCAATATGAGGTGTTTTACCGGTACCGCCCATGGTCAGGTTTCCGACATTGATTACCGGAAGAGGAAAAGAAGTACTCTTAATGATGCCCTTGTCGTAGAAAAAATTCCGGATTGAGATGATCAATCCGTACAACCATGAAACGGGAAGAAGTAAAAGTTTCAAAAACTGCATTGCGGCAAATTACAACCTGTTGAGGAGAACTTAAAATGTAAAATCCTGCCTTTCATTTTAAAATGGCTAATTATGAATGTGCAGGGAACTTACTCCATCATATTCGCAGTAATATTGCCGGAGTGGGTAAGAGGTAGGTCCATTCACGATTGAGCCGTCGAGAATATTGTATTTACTTCCGCAGTTATAATCGACAAGGCCAAGACCCGATGAATCAACGCTGACGATGGCGGATGAAGTATTCGGGTCATAGGGGCAACTTCTTTCGTAAGCTGTAAACTCATCAATGGTTTTGTGATAAACGATAATGCCCTTTACACCACCGGTGACATAAACAAAATTGCCGACTGTATTTAGCGTCTGAAAGTCAGGCTGGGTGAGGTATATATAAAAGTCTACTGAGGCAGGAGGGATCTGGTCTGTGCTTTTTTTACAAGCAAAGGTTAGCGTCAGGAAAATGAGGAAGACTTTTTTTTTCAAGATGTAAAACCCTTTTAAGAATTTTTCGATTAACAGTAATTGTTTTTAACTTATTACCTTCACAACCTAAAATCTAATTTATGAATAGCATCATTAAAGCAGCAGCCACTTTAATTTTGGTTGTTTTTTTATCCTGCAAAGGAAACCAAAATTCGTCGGATACAAGCGCTTCAGATTCAACAGCCGTTGTTGCTGACACTGCAGCCCATGCAGCATCAGTTTATACCTGTCCGATGCACCCTGAAGTTGTGAGTGACAAACCCGGTCAATGCCCGACATGCGGAATGGACCTGGAACCGAAAAGCTAAAGTAAAACAAAATACCGGCCTTCCCGTTTATGTATTATGATTAAAGGCTTGAATTTGCGTAAAGCAGGTTGTTTTTTTGCTTTCGTGTTTTTCTTTATGCTCTCATTTGTAAATGCTCAGGATACTAAAGATGTGAATGCCAGATCCCCCAATCCGGCTCCAATGAGCAGGATGGAGAAAAAGGCTCAAAATAAAAAGGTAAAACAAAAGCAGCTTGCAGAGAAGTCCATTGAAAAAGGCAGAAAGCGGCATGAAAAAATTCAGACGCGGGAAGTGCGGAAGCGGATGAAAAAAAGCAAGCATACAGCAAGTGTAAATAATGCCAACAAGAAGGAATTTTTCCTTAAACGTTGGTTTCGGCCGAAACAACGCACTAAAAGGCGATGAAGTTCAGTATCGTAAGTCCGATCTAATAGTAAATTCGATTCATACTGAAACAAGTTGTGCTTATTTGAGTAAACTAATTGATTCTAAATCTAACATATTTGAATTTGTTCACCGGAAAGAAACAATTTTGCCTTTGGTATTTCCTAATACCTATTTTCCTGTTCTCCTGTACACCGCAAAAACGGATAACCTATTTTCAGGATAAGGGTGAAAACATGACTTCGATTCCAATCGATACCAGTTACAATGCCTTGATTTGTCCCAATGACATACTGTCAATTTATGTAGCAAGTGTTAGTGAAGAAGCATCAAAATTTTTCAATTTTTCAGCCGGACCGGATGCCGGTAACGCGCTTGCCAATGGTTATGTTGTCGACCATTTTGGAAATATACAAATGCCGCTCGTTGGAAATGTTCATGTCGGCGGCATGACAACTTCGCAAGCCAGGGATCAAGTGATACAGAAATTGAGCAAATACCTGGTTAACCCTACCGTAAAACTGAACATACAAAATTTCAGGGTTACCATTCTTGGCGAGGTGACAAATCCCGGAGTATATCCGGTATTGAATGAAAAAATCACGCTGACGGAGGCCTTGGCTCTGGCTGGAGATATTACCTCCTATGGATTAAGGGAAAACATTATGATCATAAGGGAGGTAAACGACAAAAAGGAATTTGGATCTGTTGACATCACTTCGCGTAAATTTTTTTCATCCTCGTTTTATAATTTAAGAACAAATGACATTATTTATGTTGAGGCAGCAAAACGCAAGAAGATATTCACCGAAAATTTCGCAAGAGTTCTTTCATGGGTTACCATTCCGTTATCTTCTGCATATTTGATTTACCGGATTGCACAAGGCAAATAACGACTCCAGTTCTATAGAAAATGCAAAATAACAATGACCTGGATGATAATTTTCGGGATTCTCAAAGGGAACCTGAATTTGACTTACGTCAGTTTTTGTCAAAGTATATTATCCGCTATTGGGTTTTATACATTTTTTCAATTGGGACGGCCTGGGCTCTCGGTTACTATTACTTTAACTATTATGCAGTTCCTGTTTATAGCGCTACCACTTCAGTCATCATTAAAGAAGACAAGTCTAAGGTAGATGCAACAGATCTTCTACAGAATATTGGAAATTTTTCATCAGATCAGAACCTTCAAAATGAAATTCAGATACTTCAGTCGAGAGCAATTTTAATCAAAACACTGAAGGCGCTCGATTTTGATGTCAGTTATGCTTTAAAGCAAGATGTCAAGACTAGCGAGCAGTATAAAAACTGTCCGTTTGAGGTACTGATTGACTCGATCAAATATGTAGCATACTCAACTCCTGTTCATATCAGAATATTGAATGACCAGAAATTTGAATTTTCCTATTTCAGTCAGCGGGAGGAAAAAGACATCAATGAAGTTCACCGTTTTGGTGAGCGCTTTGCCACACATCTTGGATTCATGTCTGTTGCAAAGAAGGACAATTTTAATCCAAAGGCATTCAATAACAAAAGTTTCGATAAAAGAAATTTTCTCATCCATTTTAATTCACTCGATAACCTGCTTGCAAAATACAGCAACTCGCTTACTGTTGAGATTGCTGCCAAAGGAACTACGATACTGGTTTTGATAGTGAATGATAATGCGCCGGAAAAAGCCATTGAGTTCCTGAACAAACTTGTTGAGATTTGGTTGCAAAATAACATTGATGAGAAAAATGAAATTGCCAGAAACTCTTTGACTTTCATTGATGAACAGCTTACTTTGATTTCAAAGGACCTCAATGAAGCCGAGGGTAATTATGAGCGATTCAGAACACAAAAGGGGATTACAGATATCAGTTCTGATGCTCAGAATTTTCTTTCAAGTGCCAAGCAGTACGACCAGGAAATTGCCGGGATAAATTTGAAATTGAGTTTTTTGAACACGGTTGAAAAATACATCAAGGACGGTAAGAACCTTCGCAGCCTTTCTCCTGCGAGTATGGGAATTCAGGATGAGTTGCTGTTGAAACTGATATTTCAGTTAAATGACTTATATGTAAATCGCGATAAACTTTCTGTAGGTGCCACACCCGACAATCCGTCTTTGATTCAAAATGACATAGCCATTGAATCTACCAAGGCAAACCTTTTGGAAACGCTCAATAATATTAAAAAAGGTATGCAGGCTTCTCAAAATACTGCGATATCAGAATTGAGCAGGGTGGAAGGAAAAATCAGGACATTGCCGGGGTCACAAAGAGAGGTTGTAAATATTCAGCGGCAGGTCGATTTGAATGCCGGTCTTTACACGTATTTGTCACAGAAAAGAGCAGAGACAGCAATACTGTTGGCTTCCGCTACTTCCGACAACCGGTTGGTTGATAAAGCCCATGCTTCATTTCGTCCGATAAAACCGATTAAAGGTCAGGTTTATACAGTGGCATTCCTTCTGGGTTTAATTATACCGGCAGGGTTCGTTTTTTTCAGAGAAGTACTTGATAACAGGATAAAAGACAAGAGGGACATTGAAAAAATTACAGGTATCCCATTGCTGGGAATCGTTGGAGTAAATGAAGGGGAGGCAGAAATTGTTGTAAAGAAAAACCCTCGATCACAAATTACCGAATCCTTCAGATCTGTAAGAGCTAATTTGCAATATTTTATCAGCCAGCCTAAGCGTTGTCACTCTATTCTTATCACATCGTCGATAAGCTCAGAAGGTAAGAGTTTTTGTGCCATTAATCTGGCTGCTATGATTTCTCTCACAGGAAAAAAGACTGTATTGCTGGGATTTGATTTGCGAAAACCTAAGCCGCCGGAAAGATTCAATCTGAAGAGCGAGATCGGTATCAGCAATTTCCTTATTGGTGCATCTCCGATTGATGAGATAATTCAAAAAACTGACATAGATACCCTAGACATTGTTCTGAGCGGACCTAAGCCGCCAAATCCTTCGGAGCTTTTGGTTGGGCCTAAGGTGGATGAATTATTTACAGAGCTTGAGAAACGGTACGACTACATTATTATTGATACTCCGCCATTTGGATTGATAACAGATTCTATTGCTTTGGTTCGTTATTCCAGCGCTACGGTTTACGTTGTGCGCCAGAACATGACACATAAGAACCATCTGGAAATGATAGATAAATTTTACAAGGAGGGAAGAATTAAGAATCTCAGCATTCTCCTAAACGCGGTTAAGCGTGGTCCTTCGCAATACGGTTATGGTTATGGTTACGGTTACGGTTATGGTTATGGTTATGGTTATGGTTACGGAAGCGGATATTATGATGACGATGAAAAGCCGAAATCGAGACTCAGCAGGATTTTTAGATTCAAGAAGGAAAGAAAGACCTGAAGAAAATATTGAATTCCAGAAGATCAGTCTGATCAAATGATATGCTTTCTGCCACGGACAGAATCTATTTTAAGGGTTTAAATGAACTAAGGGCGTTTGCGGCACTTGGCGTAATATGGCATCACATCGAGCTATATAAATATAGGGATGGAATTCAAAGTTTGTATCACACACATTTTCGCGGATTGATTTCAGGATTAGGCCACAACGGTGTAAACCTGTTTTTTGTGCTCAGCGGATTTCTTATTACATATCTCTTGCTGATCGAAAATGAGAGGAGTGGAACCGTACATGTAAGGAATTTTTACATCAGACGAATTCTTCGGATCTGGCCGCTTTACTACCTGATCGTTTTATTTTCGCTGTTTGTGATCCCGCTTATTGCAAACGCTTTCGAGATATTTAAAAGTGAGACTCATTATTATTCACTTATTCAGGCATTGCCTGATCATTTTGCAACAAAACTGGCTTTGTTATTATTCATATTACCGAATTTCGTTCTGCTGCTGAAATTTAAAC
Source organism: uncultured Flavobacteriales bacterium (assembly GCA_964356415.1). Lineage (GTDB taxonomy): Bacteria > Bacteroidota > Bacteroidia > AKYH767-A > 2013-40CM-41-45 > JAPLDB01. The sequence continues at coordinate 6,550 of CAYHHK010000032.1, read as the reverse complement.
CAATAGTTGGGGCTTCGCAATCCTGGTCTATTGGAGTGGAAGAACAGTTTTATTATCTGTGGCCATGGGTGATGAGAAAGTTTCAAAAAAGAACGATTATTTTGATCTGTCTTATATGGCCATTGAAACTATTGCTTGTTTGGGCAACACATTTTGGAGGCACGATATGGCAATTGCCTGTATTGAAATTTTTTTCAAAGTGGCTCGTTAATTTTCAAATTGAACTGATGTCTCTTGGAGGTCTTGGAGCAATTCTTCTGCATATTTACAGATACAAAATGATGGCATTTCTACAAGACTTCAGAATTAAGTTGATTATTCTTGCGGGCATAGCAATTTTTCTGAATTTACATTTTTATCAGTCACATTTTGTTTTGGGATTCTTCTTTTGCCTGCTGATTTTATCGACGACAATTTCAGGTGGAATAAATGTAAACAATGCTATGCTGAGCTACCTGGGCAAAATTTCGTACGGACTTTATATGTATCATCCAATAGTCATGTTTTTAATTTTTCCACAGATTCATAGGCTTGGAATTTCCAATATATACTTCTACAACCTTCTTGTTTATTCGTCTGTTTTGTTAATGACTGTTCTGGTCAGCCATTTATCTTTTCGATATTTCGAAAACTATTTTACTAACCTAAAAGATAAATTTGCCATAGTGAAGAGCACATCCTCTTTGCAAATTAAAGAATGAAGAAACTATTTAAATATCTATATTTTGTCATTGGGCGGCTTTATGACAAAAAAGTTGATGCAACGGGGCTGGCATTGTTCCGGTTTTTCTTTTCACTCAACCTGATCGCGGAGGTTTGCACGCTTTATAAACTCCGGCATCTGGTTTTTGACGGGATTCCATATGTGGAATCTACCATATCTGTGGGTACAGGTCTGGTGCTATGGATTATTGTATTGTGCTTTCTTGCAATCGGATTGTTCACAAAGCCTGCATCTGTTCTTAATTATATCCTAACCCTCCTGTTCATTAGCACAGCCCATGAGTTTGAGTACCATATGTTTTATGTTTATAGTGGAGTGAATTTTCTTTTGATTTTTTTGAAAACCGATCAGGTTCTTTCTCTGGACCGTTTGATTAGGAAAGTAAAGTACTCTACCATCCGTAATACCTACAATCCTCCAACTACTGTTTCTGTACTCAACTATTTTATTCCATTGTTGTTTGGTATTGCTTTTGTTTATATCGACTCGGTATTTTATAAGATTTCATCACCAAACTGGAGAAATGGAATCGGCATGTGGTTGCCCAGTTCTCTGTCGTTCGTTTCGATTTCAAATAATCAGTGGCTGCTCAATCAAAAATACCTGATGTTATTTTTGGGTTACTTTACTTTTGTATTTGAGACGGCTTATATCCTTTTATTCTGGTCCAAGAAATGGCGCATTCCGCTGATGGTGATAGGAATCGGATTGCACATTGGGATTTATTTCGAATATCCTATTCCCTGGTTTGGGCTTGGAGTTTCTGCCGTATACTTGCTAATGGTGCCTGCAAAATGGTGGACAAAGATGTTTGAACTGATGCGCCGCAGCAAACCAATACTTCGTTTTTACTATGATGGCGAATGCCCGTTATGCAAGCGAACGGTGTTGGTGCTTTCTCACATTGACCTTACGAATAGCATTGAATTCCTGGATGTACAAAATCATTACCTTCAGAATGCCCGGCTTAAGGATATTCCGGTTGAAGATTTATTAGCGGATATTTATTCAGTTGACAGAAAAGAAAATATTTCCAAAGGTGTTGACACATACAGGAAAGTATTTTTAGCCGTTCCATACCTAATCCCACTGGGAGTGCTTATTTCAATTCCCGGTATTTATCACCTCGCAAAATTTGTTTATCAGGTTGTTTCGCGCGACAGGATAGTGGAAAGGTGTACAGTTGATAATTGCCATATCCCACAGCTTTTCCCGCCTCCTGACTGGGACAGTATGAAACTCACGCAGCGGATTAGTTTGAAAAAGCTAAAGATTGTCGGAATCACTGCCGGTTTGCTAATTGGGTTTATCTTACAGGGGAATGCAACATTCATGTCTCCTCCCTTCAGGATATTCAAGGAGAAATATGTTTATCCCCACATATCTTCTGCTCACAGGATCAATGATAACCTTAAGGACATGGTGTATTTCAGCAGGTATGCTTTTGGAATTACACAGCACCCGGTTTTTCTTGACGGACATTTTAATAACTACAACCGCATCACTGCAATCGTAAGGATTAGGGATGATGGAAGTGAGGATTGGCTGCCGATCATCACCAAAGAAGGAAGGCCCGGAAAATACCTTTGTGGTTTCACCTGGGTAAATTGGACGTTTCGTGTGAACGTTAGAAATCCTTACAGCATGCAGCTTGAAAATGGAATTAAAAAATATACAGGCTTCTATTTGCAGGATAATCTGCTATCTACAGATCATGCCGAATTCAGGATCATGGTAAAGAAAATAAGGAGTACGAGAAAATGGGAGAAAGATTATCTCAAGGAGCAGCTCGAAACTCCCTGGCATGCGGCAGGAAAAGCCACCTGGCGAAATGGTGTATTTGACCTGGACTTTCCTGACCTGAAGGAATTTCCTTTCGGTAAAGAGCTATTGGTAAAAAATCCGGCTGAATAGTTTGATGAGAGCATGGAACAGTTTCAGAGAAAAAAGTACCTGGTTGTTGGTGCCAATAGTTTTCTTGCAAAGGAGATCATAATAAAGCTAAAGGACCAGCATAATGTAACGTGTATCTTTAATACGCATAGGGAAAATCTGTTCGATAATTTGATTACACTGCCAGTTAGTGAAATTGAAAAACTGCCTGATCATTTTCACCATGTAATTATCATTAGCGCTTATATTCCTCCCGTTGATAAGCCATTGAATGAATCATTGCTAATGGAAGTAAATGCTTTGCTCCCTGAAAAAGTTTGCAATCAATTCCTGTCTGCAAAAATAGTTTACACTTCAAGCGTTGCGATATATGGAGAAGGGCAAAGGGTATTAAATGAATCTTCTGAATCTGTTAACCCTTCTGCATATGGGGCGAGTAAGCTAAAGGGAGAAATGGCCGTTAGTGCAAGGGCCGGAAACAGCATTGTGCGCATATCTTCCATGTACGGTCCGGGGATGAAACGTAATACATTTCTTCCACGCACCATTGATTCAGCTATCAGGGATAAAAAAATCAGGTTGTATGGCGATGGCGCACGAAGGCAAAACTACATCCATGTGCGCGACGTAGCGGAATTTATTATCAGGGCATCCGGAACTTCATCAAATGGTGTTTTTCTTGCTGCCGGAGTGCAATCCTACAGCAACCAAGAGCTTGCAAATGAAGTAAAAAGCATACTAAAGGGAACCGAAGTGGTTTTTGAAGGAAAGGATCAGTCATCTTCATTTGAATATAATGCTGAAGAAACATATCAGCGACTTGGTTACAAACCACAAATAAATATTCACGAGGGAATATCAGAACTCATTCAATGGCAGCAAAAAATGTCTTAGTAACAGGTATCGGAGGCAATGTGGGACAAGGAATTATCCGGAATATCCGATCCCTTCCTTATGATATCCGCATTGTGGGTACCAACATTGCAGATTTTTCTTCAGGGAATTACCTGTGTGATGAATTTTACAAACTCCCATATGCATATGATAATGGATTTATCGATGGCATGATGGCGGTCGTTGAAAGTGAAAAAATTGACCTCATCATTCCTTCTACCGATTATGAGATTTATTACCTCGCAAAAACCAAGGAAAAGTTTGCATGCCCGATAGCTGCCTCAGATGAAGCGACAGCGCTGATATACCTCGACAAATATGAGACCTGGAAGCACCATAAAAAGCATGCTATTGCTTTCGCAGAATCCCTGCTTCCTTCCCAGTATAAAAATAATTTTAAGGAATGCATCCTGAAGCCAAAGAAGGGCAGAGGATCCAGGGGATTGCATATCAATCCGGAGAATCTCTCATCCTTCAGTGATGAAGAATATATGGTTCAGGAACTTCATCATGGCGAGGAAATAACTACTGCTTTCTATGTGACCAGGGATAAAGAATTACATGGCCTGATCACGATGAGCAGATCACTAGAAAACGGAACTACCAGTTTGTGTAAGGTGGTATCCACTTATGATTCACAAGTTGAAGAGATTATCTTGAAGATGATCTTGCATTCCGGCCTTTCAGGATCGGCCAATCTCCAATCTATTGTAACTGCCGAAGGGAGGATTATTCCATTCGAGGTAAATTGTCGAATATCAGGAACCAATTCTATTAGGTCTAACTTTGGTTTTAAAGACGTCATGTATACTTTGCAGGAGTTTTTACTGGGAGAGGCACCGGAAAAACCGGTCATTATTCCGGGTGTGGCTGTACGTGTGTTGCTTGATGTAATTTACCTGCATCAATCTGACTTTAGTTCCTTAAAGGATAATTCCGCTGAGCATTTTATTTTCTAATGATAGGTGAAATAAAGTATATTTTATTTGATGCAGCCAATACGCTGATCCATAAACCGCTTTTATGGGAGCGCTTTCAGGGCGTACTGAATAAATCAGGATATCTGATTCCCGATGATCATCTGAAAAAAAATCACAAACTCTTAAGCGAGGCAATTCATTTTCCGGACAGAACATCCGGTGCATTTTACAGAAATTTTAACGCAGAAGTGCTATATTCTCTTGGGATAATTCCTTCAATGAAAATACTTGATGAGATATTTGAGGCGTGCACATATCTGGACTGGGTAAAATTTGAAGACACTAAAGTGATTTCATCATTGCCGGTGCCAATTGGTATTCTCTCAAATTTTAATAGCGGTCTCGAGAAAAAAATTAATGATATTTTCGGGCCGATGTTCAGCCATATCGTTGGTTCAGAAGCTCAGGGGTTTGGCAAGCCGGATCAGCGTTTTTACCAGCTTGCACTTGACCGTATCGGCTTGTCAGCAAAGCACATCTTATACATTGGAGATTCCATCAAACTGGATATGGAACCTGCCCAAAACCTTGGATTCAGGACATTGCTCATCGACAGGGACAAAATCTTCCCTTTTTTCAACAGAAGGATCGAATCTTTGAAACAAATACCTGAAATTATTATACAATGAGCATTGATGGGAGTAGAAATCCGGAAGAAATTATCGCTCGTAGTACCTGTTTACTTTGAGGAAGAATGCATTCTTCAGTTCATTAAAGAAACTGAAGCAGTGCTTCATTCTCTTCCCCTGGATTTTGAAATTGTCTTTGTTGATGATGGCAGCACTGACAGGACAGTTGAATTAATCAAAACTGTTGCAACAGGAAACCCGCGGATTAAACTGGTTGAATTTTCTTACAATCATGGCAAGCAGGCGGCCGTAACTGCTGGAATTAATTATTCCTGTGGAGATTACCTTCTTTACATGGATCCTGACTTACAGGATCCACCCGTTGAAATCCCCGGGTTTGTTGCAGAAATTGAAAAAGGATACGACCTTGTTTTTGGTGTAAGAAAAGAGAAACGTGACGGCCTGATCAATAAAATGTTTTCTGCTATCTTCTGGGGTGTGCTGGAAAAATTTACAGGACTTCAAATACCAAAGGGGTTGGCGGTGATGCGCATCTTCAACCGGAAATTTGCAAATAAATTTCTTGAATACCCTGAGCAGAACAGGTTTATTGAGGGAATATTCATGCACATCGGAATGAAACGAAGTACTATTTTGATTGAGCAGCGAGATCGTTTTGCCGGAAAAAGCAAATTCAATTTTAACCGTAAGATGAAACTTGCTTTTGATGCGATTTTCGATTTCTCGGAACTTCCATTGAAGGTATCAGTAAGGCTTGGCTTAATTCTATTTCTTATTGGACTGGTGGTATTGTTTGGAATCGTCGTAGCCAAATCATTTTTTATTGATTTCCAGCTTGGATGGCCTTCAGTGATCGGAGCTATTATTCTTGGGTCAGGATTGCAATTATTCTTTATTGGCATAGCTGCGATTTATATCGGACGAACATATAAGGAATCAAAAAGAAGACCGCTTTTTTCTGTGAAGGAGTTAACCAACATAAACACAGAATAAGTTATAATGAAAAGGCTTGCCATAGTGGGATCTGGAGATTTGGGACAGTTGATAGCTTATCATGCTGCAGCTGATGGCCACTATGATGTTGCAGGATTTTTTGATGATTTTAAAAAGAAGGGTGAAAACATAAACAGCAATGCTGTGCTTGGAGGCCTTGCTGATATTCTTCATTCATACAAAGAAGGTATATTTGATGAACTGATGATTGGCATTGGATATAAACATTTTGCGATGAGGAAGAAGTTGTTTGAAACATATGCGAATGAAATACCGATCGGCAAACTAATTCACTCATCGGTTTATGCAGATTCCTCATGCAAAATCGGCCATGGAGTATTTATTTTGCCCGGTTGCACGCTGGATATGAATGTTACGATTGAAGACAATGTTCTTATGAATACCGGTTGCATAATAGCCCATGACTCGCGCGTTCAGGAGCATTCTTTTCTCTCGCCGGGTGTTGTGATCGCCGG
>CAYHHK010000031.1:18847-35988 GCA_964356415.1 uncultured Flavobacteriales bacterium | reverse complement strand
ATGGTTGCAAACCTATCATCACACAAGCCGGGTTGGGATGAGCGATGGGAAGAATTTTCCAATTGGGCTGATCAAGGACAGCAATTGAAAGATCAGCTATTGACCCTGGTCGATGAAGACACGCTTGCATTCAACAATATCATGAATGCCTTCGGTTTACCAAAATCAAACGATGAAGAGAAGAAGGCAAGAACGGAAGCCATTCAATCCGCAACCCGGTATGCTATAGAAGTTCCTTTTAAAGTGATGGAGCTTTGCCTCTCTTCATTCGACGTTATCGCTGCAATGGCCGAGTCAGGAAATCCGAATTCCGTGAGTGATGCAGGCGTTGGCGCTTTGTGTGCACGCAGTGCCGTAATGGGTGCGTTCCTCAATGTAAAGATCAATGCATCCGGATTAAAAGACAAAAACTTTGTTGAAAACATTTTACTACGCGGACAGGAAATTCAGGACAAGGCAGTTAAGTTTGAACAAAACATCCTTGAGGTCGTGAACAGTAAGATTGGGGGATAAATCTGAATCAATCATTATTAATTTCGAATAATAAATCCTGAATCAAATTCATATTTATTGTCTTAAATTATCTGAATGATTCGAACTGTTTTCTGATCTCAGAATGAGGTCCCATTTCGAAATTCGACATTCTTATTTCGAAATTATTCTGATATATGCTCTCAAAAAAAGCAACACGTTTTATTTTTTCTTTTCCAATTCAACTGCTGGTTCTTCTGATCAAGAAGAATCACATGCTTCTTCTTTACTGGCTGCTGCTATTTTACATGGTCCTTGGTGACCTGAAATCACGTTTTGGCACCCCTTATTTATTTTTAGACCCGGAATACATGGGACATGTCGGACTTCGGTCCTTTTTTATCATGGGTTTTACCACCGGCAGTTTCATCATGGTATTTAACATGAGCAGTTACATCATCAATGGATTCCGCTTCCCTTTCATTGCGACCCTGAGCAGACCGTTTATGAAATATTGCATCAATAATTTTATCCTGCCGGTTCTTTTCGTTGTCGTTTATCTCACCCGCCTTATTTCTTTCCAGGTTTATTATGAATACAAAGGGATTGGACCTATTCTTATCAATTCACTCGGGTTCCTGCTCGGATTGAGTGTTATTATTCTCATTACCCTTACCTATTTTTTCAGAACAAATCAAGATATCATCGGCATGTTTGGCATGGAGGCCAGCGATGAAAATCCCAACAACCCGTTTGCTGAACATGTTGTTACAGAAAAAGACGGCAGGAAATTCCTGTTGCGCTTTTCAATTAAAGGAAGAAAATTATGGCGTGTTGATACCTACCTTTCCTCATTCAGCAAGGTAATGCTGGCAAGAAAAACGGACCACTACCAGCCTGAAATGATCGAGAAAATTTTCAAACAAAATCACCTGAATGCTGCTGTCATTGAAATCATAGTCTTCGTTTCATTCATTGTCCTTGGGCTGTTTAAAGATTATCCATTTTTCCAGATACCTGCCGGCGCAAGTGTCATTCTCATTTTTGCCATGTTCATTATGGTAAGCAGCGCATTTCGTTTCTGGATGCGGACATGGAGCACCGTCACGTTTTTCCTTCTCCTGATTGCCATTAATTGGATCTCAAAATCAGGTTTTTTCTATCCTGAAAACAAAGCATATGGAATACATTATAATTCCAAAGCAGATTATTCATTGCATAGCCTGAATGCACTTACTTCTGATGCATCAATGAAGCATGACATTGACTCGAACATTAAGCTGCTTGAAAAATGGAAAAGTAAATTCCATAACAAACCTAAACTGGTATTGGTTAATGTCAGTGGTGGCGGTCTCAGGGCAAGCATGTGGACTTTCAGGGTAATGCAGGTCTGCGATTCGCTTTTGGGAAACGCTTTTATTGAATCCACAAACCTTATTTCCGGTGCTTCCGGTGGTATGATTGGCGCTGCTTATTACAGGGAATTGTATCTGCGACACCGCCTCGGCTTTGAAAAAAATTTCAGGGACGACGCACACCTTAATAATATTAACAAAGATCTACTTAACCCGATCATATTCAGTATCACCGTAAGCGATTTGTTTTTCAACTTTCAGAAATTCAAAGAAGGAAATGAACGCCACTCAAAAGACCGTGCTTACGTTTTTGAAAAACAATTGAACAGCAATGTCCGGAATGTCTTTGACAAACGCCTGAAAGATTACAAAAATGCAGAAGACGAAGCCATCATTCCGATGATGATTTTTACTCCTACAATTGTTAATGACGGGCGCCGGTTGTTGATTTCTCCTCATGATATTTCTTTTCTCAGCCATGACCCGCAAAAAGCAGATTTTAATTTTACTCCCGCAGTAGACGGTGTAGAATTCCGAAAACTTTTTAAAAACCAGCATGCAGATGATATAAAATTTTCCAGTATCATCCGCATGAGTGCCACGTTTCCCTATATTTTACCGGCGGTTTCCTTGCCAAGCATGCCCACTATTCAGATCATGGATGCAGGGATGCGTGACAATACGGGATTAAAAACCTCTCTTCGGTACCTGTACGTTTTTCGGAAGTGGATTGAAGAAAATACCAGTGGCGTGATCATGGTTGACATTAGGGATTCTCATAAGATTCGTCCTGTTGAACCTGCACCCCAAAAATCAATGCTTGAAAACCTTGTGACACCGCTCGGAAATATTTACGGCAACCTCCTCACCATCCAGGATTACAACATGGATGAGGAATATTATTATGCAAAGGGCTGGTTCAATGGAAAACTCGATTTCATCACTTTTGAGCTACCAACAAAAGAGCAGGAAATATCTTTGAGCTGGCACCTGACCACGCGTGAAAAAAAATCTATCTATCACACCATCGACCTCGACAGCAACAAAGTTGCTTTTTCTCAATTGATTGAGGCGATGAAGGGGAATAAATTGATGAATCCGAAATTACGCGAGTAAAATCAGTGATTCCTCAAAATACAGAGTGACTACTTATAAAGAGAGAAGGATCTATTCATCGCTCATTAGTCCTTCTTCCCAAAAATATTTTTCACTTTTGAAAAAGCACTCCTTTTTTTCTATGCTTATGAATCCGCTGCAACTCCTCAACATCGGCGTGAGCCATCCCCTTAAGTATAGTCATTATAAGGCACGAAGCAATCCCCCAAATTGAACGGTGAATTTTTTAACGCATTTCTACAATTCGGTTTTGGGTTGTCTGACTTTAGAACTATTCCGCTTTTTTTTTCCTTTGTAGGACATAACGAAACAAAGCGAGCTGAAACTATACGTTAATGAATAACTTCTCTATCTTTGAACTATAATGAGAAAATTCCTCAACATCCTATTTATTTTTTGTTTTGGTTTTTTCTCCCCCTTCGGGCAATGGGGGGCATTCGCACAAAATCCATTGGTGAAAATGTGGGATAAGAGATTTGGGGGAACCAGTAATGAATGGTTAAGTTCGTTCGTTCAAACTAATGATGGAGGTTATATCATTGGCGGAACTACTTATTCTGGAATTGGAGGCGATAAAACCCAGGCAAGCCGCGGTGGACTGGATTATTGGATGATTAAATTTTTCGACACTTCTTCCTATCTGCCCATAGCTTCTTTGCTTGCTTCAAACCCATTATGTCCAGGGTCAAGTACTGACTTTATTAACCATTCCACATATGCAAACGGAGATTATAATGTCATCGCAACAGATGCAAATGGATGTGAAGTCGAAGCAGCGATCTTCAACGTTCTTGCAGGTGAATTTACATGCTTGAAATAACTGATGAACAAAAAACCTTCCGCTCTAAATTTGTCAAACAATAATTTTAAATCCCATGAAAAAATATTTTCCATTTTTTATATTGATTCTTTCCCTTCAATTCTCATTCAATAGTGCCCATTCCCAGATCCTTTGCATTTATTGCTACGAACAAAACGACTCCATCAGCCAGAATGTAAACAACCTTGTGCTCAACGGCAGTTTTGAAAACACCAATTGCCAGCCTAACGTATTCTCAAACAGCTTCTGTCCCAACTCAGGATATTATGGCTGTGATGTGGTAAACTGGACTTGTACCGGCGGCGGTTCGGCAAGCTACGCCAGTATTGATGATTATACCTTTACGCAAACGGCCGATGGAAATATGGCTGCATATTTTGGAAATGGAAGTAATGCTTCAGCCTGTTCGGCTACTTACAACGACACCTCATGTCTCGATACGACAGGCTGCGAACTCCTGAACATCCCTGTAGGGTATCCGACCAATGATATTACCTACGGTGGTAACGTCGGTGTGAGTTTAGAACAAACAGTTTCAGGTCTAACTATCGGAGCTACCTATGTGCTTGAATTTTGGGCCGGAGGAGAGCCACAGTCCCATGGATGGATGGATGCCGGTGTGTTTTCTGTCGACATCGGTTTTGGAAAAACATACCTGCGTGATAAACCCACTTGTCCGGGCTGCATCGGCACAACTTACATCATCGAGTTCAATGCAACATCAACATCGCATACTATCAAGTTTACTAACTGGGGACATATTTGCATTCCTTGCACAGAGTTGATCCTCGACAATGTCAGACTTTATACCCTTCCTGAACTTTCTCCGTCAGTCCCCTCCTGCTCTACCGTTCCAATTGCAATCTTCAACGCACCACATAATATTTGTCCGGGCACATGCACCGATTTTACCAATCTTTCTATCAATGCTTTCTCATATTCCTGGTCATTTCCGGGTGCCAATCCTTCAACTAGTACTGATATAAATCCTTCCAGTATTTGCTATTCAACACCCGGGAATTATGATGTTACACTTATTGCGACAGGATCAGGAGGTGTTGATACCCTCACGCTTCCTAATTACATCTCAGTATATCCGTATCCCGCACCACAGGGCATTACACAATCAGGAGATACTTTATTCGCCAATCAGGGTTCCGTTAGCTACCAGTGGTATTATAACGGAGTAATCATTGTCGGTGCTACCAATTATTTTTACGTTACCACCCAGGATGGCGATTACAATGTAGTATGCACAGACGCCAACGGATGTGAGGTTGAAGCTGCAATTTTTGATGTCACAGGAATCCAATTGGCAGACAGCGATAACAAGTTCGCAATTTTTCCAAATCCTGTTGGTGATGAGTTGTCAATTAAAAATCCGGAAATTCCAACCGGCACTTCAATTAATATCTCAGTCTACAATATACTCGGCGAGAAGGTTTATTCAGACATTGACCACAACCAACCAACTGTCGACTGCCGTCAGCTTCCTACCGGGATGTACCGGCTCGAAATAATTTTTTCAGGAATAATTTACAGAACTAAATTTATTAAATCCGGCAGAAGGTAGGTGACAATTTTGCCAACTTAAATGAGAAAAATATTACCCATCTTGCTTTTCCTTTATTGTGAATTGTGCATGGTGATCCCGATAGCTGTCGGGAGTACATTCTCTCAAATTATCTGCGACCAATCCGGGAACGTGGTCCTTTACAGTAACTATGACGGTGGGATTTTAAATATCAACATAGATGTCAATATCCCAAACCTGAAAATAGGTGTAGTAAGCTACGAGATGGTCACCATCAACCTCACGGGACCTTTTGTAAATAATATTACAGAAGTACAATTTGCCGGCTATACCACCACTACACATCATCACTGCAATAATTCTCCGGCCATAACCAGTATTGTAGGCGCTCCGCCGGGAACGGACACGCTTGTATTCATGCCTACCTCCCCTCTATCAAACAACAATGGTTACTACATTATCATTTGTAATTATTCCTGCGACACAGTTTCGAATCAGGGAGGATGCAATACACCCGATCAGATCGCTGCTTATTTTCATCAGGAGTTTGGTGGCTTGCTTCGTTATCACTACACCCAATACGGATGCTGGAATGGAACCTACAACATCAGTGACGGAGGCAATTGTTGCATCAGTACGTTAACGCCCCAACCGGTTGCATTATTTTCTTCACCAAATCACATCTGCCCGGGAACATGTACTGACTTTACAAATCTCTCTTCGAATGCTTCTTCCTTTCAATGGACTTTCGCAGGTGCAAATCCGTCAACAAGCACTGATGTAAATCCAACTGGTATCTGCTACAATGCTCCGGGAACATACAACGTTTCCCTTATTGCCACAGGGGCCGGAGGAAGTGACACGGTTACACTTAATAACTATATCACTGTTTATCCTTATCCGCCTCCACAAGGAATTCAGCAGATCGGAGATACCCTTTTCGCCAACCTTGGTGCGACCACATATCAGTGGTATTTTAACGGAACATTAATTCCCGGAGCCACTGATTATTATTATGTAGCAACACAGTTTGGTGATTACAACATCATTTGCACAGATGAAAACGGATGTGAAGTGGAGTCGGCTGCATTTGGCGTAATGGTTGGACTTTCTGATATGCGCTCAAACTTAAATGGGATTAATCTGTACCCAAATCCGGTTGTCGGACATCTTACAATTGAAAATTTGAAGAAAGGAATTGCTGCTGACATTGCCATTTACAATTTTCTTGGTGAAAAAGTCTACGCTGCCATCAATTCCGATGAGCATGTAGTTGACTGCTGGCTTCTTTCTCCAGGAATATACTGGATAGAATTAAATAACGGAGAAGGCATCTTTAAAGGTAAATTCATCAAACGGTAGAACAGGATTTGATGTGCATTAGTTCTTCTAAAGAGAAAAAAAACATTCTACATCGCACTGATTCTATCCAGGACAGTTTCAATCAGCGAATTCATGGTTTCATCTCCTTTGTGCGTATGTTGTTTGCTGATCCTGTTTGCAACGATGGCATTGATTGAACAGCAATGATGTCCGAGTATTCTTGCAAGACCATACATAGCCCCGGTTTCCATTTCAAAGTTGGTCAGCCTGTTACCTTTATGTTCAAATGAAGTTAGTCGGTCAATTACATCAGGATAAGCCAGTTCATAACGAAGCACCCTACCCTGTGGCGCATAAAATCCCGAACAACTTGCCGTGATGCCTTTAAACATACCTTCACCGAGTGCATTTTCCATTTTTTCAGAACTCCGTACCAGGTAGGATTGAGGAAGTACACCATAAGTTGGATAGTGTTTCCTGAAAGCGTCTATCATCTCCGACTCAGCTGGAGTATTTTTCAGTTTGTAAAAATTCAGGAGGCCATCCAGGCCCAGTCCATATTGAGAAAATACGAAGCCATCAACGGGAATATCAGTCTGCAGGGAACCGGAAGTACCAATGCGGATCAGATTCAGGGATGAGAGGTTTTCTTTGATTGTCCTTTCTTTCAGGTTAATATTTACCAGTGCATCCAGTTCATTGTAAGCAATGTCTATATTGTCTGTACCAATGCCTGTGCTCAAAACAGTGATGCGTTTTCCCTTGTAAGTTCCCGTATGCGTCACAAATTCACGCTTCTGCTTTTTCAGTTCAATTTTTTGAAAAAAGGCCGAAACCATACCTACACGGTCAGGGTCGCCTACATTGATAACAGTATCGGCAATCTCATGAGGATGGAGGTTAAGGTGATATACGCTGAAATCTGTATTTAATATTAGTTCTGACTCTGGAATTTTGTTCATTGAATTAGTAATGAGTAATTTTGCCTCAAATATACACGATTTCATTTATGGCAATTTTCAAAAACCACATTTTAGTTCCAATTGATTTTTCTGAACAATCCTTTATTGCTGTTGGTCAGGCCGTCAATTTCGCGCGCATTACAAAGGCTTCGCTTACACTCATTTATGTAATAGAAGACCCTTTTCACCTTCCTTTTGTAAAACCAAAAGAAGACAAAAGCCTGGAAAAAAACATTAAAAAGGAGTTGGAAAAAATCTCATCTGAAACCCATCTCAAGCATGGCGTAAAAACCGATTTTATCATTGCGCATGGTAAGGTTTATGAAGAGGTTCAGAAGGCTGCGCGTAAACAGAAATCATCTCTGATCATCATGGGTACAAACGGTAGCATAGGCATAAAAAGGTTTATTGGTTCCAATGCTCTGAGAGTTATCCGGGAAGCTCCCTGTGCTGTGATCACAATTAAAGGGAAGAAACATCGTCCCGGTTGTAAAAATATTTTACTTCCTTTAGATGTTAGTAAGGAAACAAAAGAAAAAATCACAAAAACAATAGAATTGGCGGGATTGTACGGATCTCATATTTACCTGATGAGCGTTCTGACCACAAATGATGAATTCATTGTTAATAAATTGAAACGTCAGATGCTTTCTGTTGAGAATTTCATCAAAGAGCATAATGTATCTTGCTCGCACGAATTTATTACCGGTGATGACGTGGCCGAAGAAATTGTTAAGTATGGAAAAAAGATAAAAGCTGACCTTATCGTATTGATGACACAGAAAGAAATGGGATGGACAGATATGATTCTATCAGATGAAGCACAACAGGTGTTGAATGAAACAGAAGTACCTGTGTTAAGCATCCGCCCGGATCCAAAGAAGAACAAAACATTATCTGTATTTGAATATTAATTCCACACATTAAAACTCAAAACCATGAGGCGTGCCTTTCATCTTAAACGAATTCTGATCCCATTCGACTTTTCAGAAACTGCATCACTTGCGCTTGAACACGGTGTGTTTATGGCAAAACTTGCAAAGGCGGAAATTACATTGCTACACGTTATTGAATCATATTCATTTGCCTCTGCAATTACCAATGCTTTTTCAAAAACACAAAGCGAATATGAAGAAAAGGTGGAAACTTCTGCAAATGATAAGTTTCGGGAAATGGCCGATAAAATCCATCATGAAGCAGGCATTGTGGTGAATTATCAGACTGTCCGCGGAAAAATATATAGGGCCATTGTCTCTGCAGCCAAAAACAACGAAACAGACATTGTAATAATGGGTACTCATGGTTCAAGTGGCTTCCAGGAATATCTTGTTGGAAGCAATACTTATAAAGTAGTCAGCACTGCTCCTTGTCCTGTTATTTCAGTGCAAACTCATGCCATGAAAATCGGTTTCCATGATATTGTAATGCCGATTGACAATAGCAGCTCATCACGCCAAAAAGTTCCGCTTGTTATTGAAATGGCAAAAAAATATAAATCTGTCGTTCACATTGCAGGCATGATGAATCTTACTGATGTTGACTTACAAAGGCGATTTGAGGTTAAGGTGCATCAGGTGAAAGATTTCGTGGAAGAGCATGAAATTGCGCATACAGTGAAAATATTTAAAGGAGAGAATCCAACAACGACGCTCATTGATTATTCAACACAGATCAATGCTGATCTCATGGTAATTATGACCGATCAGGAAGGTAGTGGAATGTTTATGGGATCGGCTGCGCAGCAACTGGTCAACCATTCAACCATTCCAATTATGAGCATTCGCCCTGATGAAGGGGATCCTGATAAGATATCAGTAGGATATTGATAAAAAAAATGGCGGTTGTAATAACCACCATGCTCAATAAATTGATTCTATAATTTATTTTGACCCGAATACTTTTTTAAGCAGATCAGTAACCCTGGCAACAGGATCCTTCCTGATTTTTATTTCTTCCTGAGAAACAAGAGTAAAAAGACCGTTTAATGCCCGTTGTGTGATGTATTCTTCAAGGTCTGTATTCACCTTTTTTACAAACGGTAAGGCATTATAGGTGGTTGCAAGCGGATTCCAGTACTTGGTTACATCTACTTTTTGCGTGGCATTCTTGATAACCGGCTTAAACTTAGCATGGAGTTGCTCCCCTGTAGTCCTGCGCAGATATGCAGTTGCTGCTGTATCACTTCCCCTGAGAATGGAAATCCCGTCATTGATTGTCATCCCGGTAATTGCATTTACAAAAACAGAAGCTGATTGTTTGGCTGCTTCTTCAGCTGCCCGGTTGACAGTCAATATGAAATCATCAACCTGTTTACTCATCCCTAGTGCGCGCAATTTACTTTCCATTTCACGTGCCTCCGGAGGGAATGGGATTTTTATAATGGGATTTTTGAAATAACCATCCAGCTTCGAAGCACTGCCTGCAGCATTGTTACTTCCAACATTCAATGCTTCTTTCAAACCCCTGATGATTTCAGCATTGGTAAGCGGCTTATCTCCATTGATGGTCTTATCTACTTCCTTAGTAATCTTCTTAAAATCAATCTGAGAGCAGCAGGTTAGTGGCAGAATAAAAATAAGCAGGGAGATTTTTTTAATTGTTATCATATATTTTTTTTGGCATGCAACTTTGCAAAGATGCTGCCAAAATACGAATTGAATCAAAGGGCTAAGTGCCTTTCAGATAAACTTAATTCACAGCCGTATCTGATCAAAGAAAACTACTCAACAACGATTAAATAAGTTTTGAAAGCTTTGTCGTTTTGCATTTTTAAAAGGTAAATTCCCTTTGAGTAACCGGAGACATCGACATAGATGGTTCTTTGATCTGTAATTTCAGAATGCCATACAACCCTGCCTGTCACATCAATTAATTGAAGGCCTTCTGCATCAGTTGAATTCAATTCTAATGTAAGTAGGCTATGGACCGGATTGGGGTGTATATGCAATACATCCTTAGAATCTGCGTCAGTTAATCCAACAGTTACAAGAATATTTATAGTATCAGTTGCCGAACATCCGTTTGCATCTGTTACTGTAACCGAATATGCGCCGCTATTCTGAACAATGATTGACTGCGTGGTTTCTGTTGTACTCCACAGGTAAGAAGCAAAACCTGTTCCTGCATTGACAATGACAAATGCCGGTGATTCAACAATTGTATCATTTCCCAGACTCACAACTGGCAATGAAAATATTGTAGCAGTAACGGGAACATAACTACTTGGACAAAAACTACCTGCTGCCACATAATATGTGGTGGTACTATTTATTGGTGGTGTCTGATATAAAGGACCTGTCCATAGCAGGTTTCCACCTATTGCATCGTACCAGAATAATGTATCTGTTGAAGAAGCGGAAAGTGAAACAGAACCGGCTCCGCAACTGCTTCCTGATATAACAACAGGATCTGCCGCAGCATTGACGATGATCACTGAGTCTGCCACAAAAGCACTTGTGCAGATATCGGAGGCCTGAACGTAATAAACTGTGGTTCCGGAAAGAAACGAAGTGGTATAAGAATCCCCGATTGCAAGGAGGTTACCGTTCGGCGCATCATACCAAAATACAGAGTCAACCGATATTGCAATCAGCGTAAATATGCCACCGCCACAACTTGTGGTAGTTGAGACTACAGGGTCCCCTGGCGCTGCATTAACTGTAACTGCAACCGAGTCTGATACCGTAGCACAACCATTTGTTGTCACAACTACAGTATAACTGCCTGGCTGTGACGCATTATAAAAAGAATTGGTGGCTCCTGCTATGATCTGATTTCCGTTTTGCCATTGATATGTTAATCCTCCCCCTGTATTGGCCTGAATTATAACGCTACCACCTGCGCAAAATATAGTATCTCCAATAGCAACTGCACTCGCTGATCCGGAACTGTAAGCCATTCCCGGTGAACCACTCAAACATCCGTCAAACCAGTTGGCCCCGTCACTTAGGTTTCCTGTTGCACTGAGTAACTCCAGAGTATATCCTCCTCCGTCGGCTCCCTGCGGCCATGAAATATCATCAGCATAATCCATGATGAGATAAAGTGTGTCTCTGTAATCATAAAGTCTCACCTGGTCTCCACCATTGCCGAAATTAAAACCGAGTTCACCGGTAACATTTGTTACTGAAGGAAACTGTAAAGAAAATTTTTGCAAATCTTCTGCAACAACCAGATAACCATTTGCTGTGATCACTGAATTTACCGGCAACGTATAAACATGCTGCTGCTGAGCATCCCTGATCTTCCATCCTGAAATATCTAAATCCTGAGAGGATAAATTATGGAGTTCTATCCAATCGCCTGCATCACGTGCCGAATCTGAATTATAATTCAATTCGCTGATGGTAATTTCTGCTGCCGCTGCCGAGCCGGTGAAATACGCTGTAATTTGATCACTCGACGTAAAATTTCGCGACGTGCTTTGGTTATAATCGTTTGTTGTAATTACCACATTAGAATGCCAGTGATCAAATGTATAGCCGGGATTTGGAATGGCTGTGATCGTTACCGGGTTGCCATTGAAATAGACTCCGCTCCACGGAAGTGTAGCAGGTGTTATAGTACTGATTTGAATGCGCCCTGAACCTGCCGGGGATGCCTGTATAGTCAGGGTAACCTGTCCTGTCATCCCAAGGTTGCTCTGTATAAATCCACGCGCGTAGGAAGGGCGTTGCGTTGCAAAACTGAGCATATCATCGATTTCATTTTTCCATTGGTTGGTATCACTGTTGACCCATCCGTTTTCAAATTCGAAATGCATATCATACCTGAGTGAATCCCTGAAAGCATATGCAAGAGAGGTTACATTGGCAGGGAGCCAGATTGTATTAATCAGGTCAGCATAGCGGTTAATAAAATAATTCTTGTACTGTGGATTCTGTATAAGCCTTGCGAAAAGGTCACTCTGAAAATTGTGCGGACTTGCTGCTAGTGCTTCACCAAGTATATCGCTGGTCAGGCCATCTACCAAACCATATCCGAAATCAAAATCGTAGGAGATGTAACGGAACCTGCCATTTGTGGATCGCTGCCTCCAGAGTTTGAGGTTATTGTTTCCTCCGCCCATCCAGTCCCCATTCGGATAAAAAGTTTCTGCTGCAAAATAATCCACCATGTTTTGGATATCCATCATGGTATTCACTGTGGAAAGGTAATTTGCATCTGTAGGAGATGTATTCATTGCGTAATTATACATGGCGAAGTAGGCAGAGTCGGTTCCCTTTTTAACTTCAAGTCCGGAAACGAAATAACTTTCCTTTAGCAAGTCAATATCGTCCTTGTCAATCCCATAGTTCTCTTCAATAAAATGATGATCATCATTCTCTCTTGTATAATAAACGCCCCACTGTTTTCCGTTTATAAATAACAAGCAAGGTTCAAATGAAATATGGTCAACAAATGTTGGTACAAGCAGACGTTCCATCAATGGATCACGCATATGTGCAACGCCCCTGTCATTTCCTGCTGTGTGAAGAACAAAATCATCAAATTTATTCACCCATGGCTTCTCGCTGAATAAAGGATAATTCAATTCTCCTAAACCATATCTGTCGCCCATAGATATCTCTAGTGGCTTTTGAATGTCGGCACGGCTCCAGCCACCTGTTACACTCAGTCCTGCATCAAAGCGAAAAGCCCTGTTTTTACTCTTATCAAAATATTCTAATGTGACCGGCTTTTCCCATCCCATCCAGTAATTGGCACCCCAGTGAGGATTACCGGATTGCGCATTTGGTCCTTCAACAAAAATTCCCGAATTGTAATCCCAGAGATTCGCTGAATCAGTTGTAAGGACATATACAGGCAGTTTGCAATCTAGATTGATGAAGTACGTATTGGTTACCACGGCACTGGGAAGAACACCCAACGCAAAAACTGCAGCGCGTACAGAAATTGTTGAATTAAGTACTATAGATCCTGAATAGATGGGTGACGTCCCATCCGGAGTATTTCCGTTGGTTGTATAATGAATAACACCTCCGGGATAATTGGTACTAAGTGTCAGTATCTGGGTATTCGGATAGAATCCCGATTGTAAACTGAAGATTGGAATAGTAGCATATCCTGTATTACAAACCCCCGTTGTATTCGTAGTATCAGGAGTGGGTGCGCTGGTAACACACCACTGTGTTGAACCATCAGGATTGCGCTCATATGCATGGTCAAGTTGCATTGATGGTACCATTACTGAATCTATTAGATTAGAGGATCCATCAAACAGATAAATACTTTCTCCGGTTTTGCTCAACTTGAAATCAGCATGAAAATAATCAGGAATCTGTGAGAGTGTAAACCATGACGGTGTTGGCCCAAACATGGTAGTGGCATCTTTCATCTTGAAACTGAGAAATGGTATTGCTGACATATCCACTGTATTTGAAGTATTGTGGATCTCAATGGCAAGTACATTTGGCCCGTTGATAATTGCACTCCGAATAGTATTCATAACCAGCATGAAAGAATCAGGATTCATTCCCTGGTACATCACCGCCTCATGCCCACCATTCGAAATTGCATTCCATGCAGGGCGGTTGCCTGCGATTCCGATATTTGATCTCGCAATCTCAACTCCGTTAATAAAGGCAACAAAAGCATCATCGAAATCAATATTCAGGATCGCATTTGCTATTTTTGATGTATCGGATATGGTAAAGTTCTTCCGCATGTACATACTTACACAAGCAGATATTGTTGTATTGTCATCCCCGTCACCATAACCAATTCCTCCTGTACCACTGCTCCATGCGTTTGTATTGAAACTCAGGTTACGCCAGTTGGTATCAGCCGGAGTAGAAAGATTTACCTGGTATTTCCAGGTGTCAGTTGCTTTTATTGCCGTCTCCCAATGTCCGCCTACTTCAATATTTTCAAAGCCGGAGGCAAAAACCAGAACATGATTATTTGAAGGCAGAATAAAAGATGGAAAAGTAAACTTATCCGGTTGCTGCAAATTGTCACTCAACTTAAAGTCTGAAAGATCAACAGGCAGGGCTGAAGCATTGTACAACTCAATCCAGTCGTCATTGTTGCCGAATTCATCTGTTATTGTATTCAGATTGGAGGTTTGTATCTCATTAATTACAACCTGTCCATTGGACTTAATCGTGAAAAAAGTAAACAGGAAAATGAGATAAATAATATTTGATTTCATAAAAAAGGATTAAAACTTACAGAATTTAGCCAAAATTATGCTGCAATTAAACAATTTTTTAACAAATATGAAAAATCATAAGGATTAGATCAAGAAAATATACCAAACGGCGATAAATACTAGGTGAATGCCGAAAATGATTGATTCATTTGAAGCTGAAAGCGAATTTTCGCGTTTTTTGCTATCAGAAAAACTTAAGCGTACTGGGTAGAATGATTTTTTCGGAAAAAAACAAAAGTGGACTATCTTTACGGCATGCACCTGAGAAAGCTTGTAATTCTGTTCGCTTTACCTTTATTCGTGGTTGCCCAACCTGCCATACGTTGGAGGAAAGCGATTAAGAATGGTGTTCAAAGCATTAATTCAGCAGTTGCGATCTGTGCTGATAAAACCGGAAACGTTTTTATTGCAGGAACCACGCACGACGCTGACTCAACCAATAAGATCCTTCTCATAAAACTTGATTCAGCCGGAACCGAAAAATGGAGACGGGTATATCAGGAAGAAGACCGCAATCATGCTGTTGTAGTTGCATTGGTAGTTGACTTCGCAGGAAATTCATTGCTTACAGGTACTGTTAAAAACAAATCAGGAAATACAGATATCGTAACATTGAAATATTCTCCTGAAGGCATTTTGCTTTGGGAGAATTTTTTCGCTGGAAAGGCAAATCTTTTCGATGCGCCAAATGCAATTGCCACGGATAAAAAAGGAAACGTACTGGTATGCGGGCATGAATCTGCCAGCGAAGCAAATCCAGACCTCCTGATTATCCGATATACTCCTACCGGAGAAACTTCTTTTATAAGAAACTTTTCTACCCCACAAATGGATGTCGCTGTTGACGTTTTAGCTGATGACAGTTGTAATGCTTACGTATGTGGAAACATCAATGTAGGAACACGCATTGCAGATATCATAGTCATGAAATTTGATTCATCCGGCAACCCTCAATGGAACTATATTTATGATGGCGAACAGCACGTGGTGGATATTGCAACTGATTTTGCGTTCGATGACAGCACCAATATTTTTATCACCGGTAGCGCCAACCACTCCGATGACAAATCTGATATTCCGGTTATCAAAATAAATCGCAATGGAAAGTTAATGTTCGTGAATCTGATAAGCAGCGGTGTAGCTGACGGCACAGGCAACAGAATTGGCACTACAGGAAAAAATATTTTTCTGCAAACTTCCTTTTCCGATTATCTTCAGCAAACAGTATCCGTAAGCATCTACAAAGGAGATAAATCCTGCAAACAGAAAAAATTATACAATTCCTCCGGCGACATTTCATACCTGAAAGCAGCAGGATGGAATAACAATGCTGCCATTTTGTTCGGCTCCATACTTTCCCGGCCTGAAAATACCATTGCTCCCTATGTTGAAATTGTGGACTCACTTAATAAAACAATTTTTTCAATGAATGACGATGTCCTCATTTCTTTGCTGCGGATCAAAGATGTACTTTTGGCCGGAAGGGATATTTACTTTCTGGGAGATGATGCAACCGAAAATGCCGGGACCATTTCCGTTGCAAAATATTCATTTCCGGAACCCCCGAAAAAAAAATCAAAAGTTTCAAAACCTATTACGAAGTGACTTTTACCAAAATAAATGACGATCATCTCGGGAAATTCAGGACAATCGTTGGTACTGAATTTGTTTTTACCCGAAAAGATGACATTGAAAACTATTCTCACGATTATACCGAAGACCTGAAATTTTATCCGGAGGTTGTTCTCAAACCAAACAATACGGAACAGGTTGCTGCCATCATGAAATTCTGCTCAGAAGAATTGATCCCTGTAACACCGCGGGGTGCAGGCACCGGCCTTAGCGGTGGAGCATTGCCAGTCAGAAAAGGTGTGATCCTTTCAATGGAAAGATTCAACAGGATCATTCAGATCGATGAAAGGAACCAGCAGGCAACAGTTGAACCGGGCGTTATCAATCAGGTTTTCCAGGATGCCGTAATGGAGAAAGGTTTGTTTTACCCACCCGATCCTGCAAGCCGCGGCAGCTGTCATCTAGGTGGAAATCTCGCCGAATGTGCCGGTGGACCTAAGGCTGTGAAGTATGGGGTAACCAAGGACTATGTTCTAAACTGTGAAGTGGTTTTGCCGTCAGGAGAAATCATTATGACGGGAGCAAACGTTTTAAAAAACTCAACAGGCTACAATCTTACCCAGCTCATTATAGGGAGTGAAGGAACACTTGGCATTATTACCAAAATCATTTTCAGGTTGATTCCGCTACCGAAGGAAAACCTACTTATGCTGGCCTTTTTTTGCAGCGCAGAGAAAGCATGCGAAGCGGTATCTGCAATTTTTCGTGCAGGCGTTACACCCTCAGCAATGGAATTCTTGGAACGCGACTGCATTGAATATGTGATGAAACATGT
>CAYHHK010000031.1:9859-18747 GCA_964356415.1 uncultured Flavobacteriales bacterium | reverse complement strand
GTCTTTGACCCAAAAGGAATTCTCAACCCGGGAAAAATATTCCCATCATGAAAGGCAAAACTGTAATCGTAACGGGTGCATCTTCCGGCATCGGCATGGCCTGCGCTGAAGCATTTGCAGCACACGGTTGCAGGGTCATGCTTTCTGCAAGACAAAAAGACAAACTCGACAACATTGTAATTAAACTCAAACAGGAAGGACATGACGTTGCCGCATTTGCTGCAGACGTAAGCAAGGAGGAAGATTGCAGAAATTTAATTGATGAGACAATAAAACAATTCGGCCAGATCGATGTATTGATCTGCAATGCCGGAATTTCAATGCGGGCAATTTTTAAAGATGTTGACCTCAATGTGATCCGAAAAGTAATGGAGACAAATTTCTGGGGTACTGTTTATTGTACAAAGTATGCACTCCCCCATTTGTTGCGATCAAAAGGAAGTGTTGTTGGAATGTCTTCCATCGCAGGAAAGAAAGGTCTTCCGGGGCGCACCGGTTACTCAGCCTCCAAGTTTGCAATGGAAGGTTTTCTTGAAACTTTGCGTACTGAGAATCTGAAAAAAGACCTGCATGTCTTAGTTGCATGCCCGGGCTTTACTGCTTCAAACATCAGAAATAGTGCTCTTGCAAAAGATGGCAGTACACAGGGAGAATCTCCACGGGACGAGCAAAATATGATGAGTGCTGAAGAAGTTGCAAATCATATTTTTTCAGCTGTAAAAAACCGGAAAAGAGATTTGGTTCTGACTTTCAATGGAAAAATGACCGTACTGCTAAATAAATTTTTTCCTGGCCTGATGGATAAGGTCGTTTACGCCCACATGGCGAAAGAAAAAGATTCGCCGCTCAAATAAAACTACTCATTGACTCATTGCAGTCATTTGCACCCTGCAAAAATCAAGTGCTTGTAATATCAGTGCCTCATCTGCATGTTGATTGATAACGGGTTCCCCAATTGACCGTATCAACGAAAAATTAACCTGATCTGCATCATTTTTCTTGTCGCCCTTCATGAGACTTATTAGTTCATCACTTTCAAAATGAAATGAAAGGGGATAATGCTTAACAATGAACCGGCATATTTCATCGGCATTAACTTTGTTTAGTCCACAGAGTTTCTCCGATAAAAATATTTCACCAATCATTCCTATGGCGATTGCTTCACCATGTTTCAAATCATTCGAATAATTTTTTTGTGAATAGCTTTCCAATGCATGCCCTATCGTGTGCCCGAAATTCAAAGATTTCCTCAGATGCTTATCGCGGTAATCACTGTTTACAATCTTATTCTTCGTCCAGATGGATTCTTTAATGATCTCAAACCAATTGACAGTATCAAAATTCTCAATGGCACTTACTTCATTCCATTTGTTTTGGTCTGAAATAATTGCATGTTTGATCACCTCGGCAAAACCGGAGCGCAATTCATCTGAAGGAAGGGTTTTTAAAAAGTCCGGCAAAACAAATACTGCTCCGGGTTCATCAAATGTACCAACCTGGTTTTTATATCCTCCAAAATTGATCCCGTTCTTCCCTCCCACTGATGCATCCACCATTGAAAGAAGTGTAGTTGGAAGATTGATAAAATGAATTCCACGCATATAGGTTGCAGCTGTGAATCCCCCTATGTCGCTCACAACTCCTCCGCCAAGATTCACAAGAACAGTATTTCTATCTGCACCATGGTCTGTCAACTGCTGCCAAAGTCCTGCAATCGTATCAATTGATTTACTGGCTTCCCCTTTAGGAATATCAAGTACAACTGCATCACGTAGCGAAAGCGCTACCTCCAGCAACAGAGGAAGACAATGTTCTTTTGTGTTGTCATCAACCAGAATGATTTTTCTTGATGCTGTAATTCGGGCAGTCGTGGTAAGATATTTTTCAACCCGGTATAAAACATCATACCCAAGATGCACCTGATAATTTCTTGAACGGATTGTTGTATTCATTCAGCGATGCTACAATTAAAAAACTTTAGTGACCTATTGGTCCTTTCCTTCAAGGCCGTCAAACGCTGCCTTCCTCATTTCAGCATCCTCTGAATTCATCATACTCGTTTGCTGAAGTATTGACTCATCATGCACAAGTTCATAAATCTTCAGGATAAATTCCCTTGTGAGTTCATGGTCCAGTCCAAACTTCAACCTTGTGCGCAGGATTTCATTCCATCGTTCCACCTGGAGAATAGTGATATTGTTTTCCTTCTTGTACTTTCCAATCTCCCTTGCAATCTCCATCCGCTGACTGATCTTGTTTAATATTTCTTCATCCAGATTGTCAATCCTGTCACGAAGCTCTTCAAGCCGATTTATGAAAATAACATCTTCGACAACCGCTGACCGGACTACAAGACGTGCAAGAATCTCACCCAATGCCTCAGGAGTAAGTTGTTGTTCGGCATCGCTCAATGCCATTTCGGGATGCGAATGCGATTCTATCATCAGGCCGTCGTAATTGAGGTCCAAAGCAGTCTGTGCAACCGATCCGATTAAATCTCGTGTCCCGCAGATATGACTCGGATCACAGATTAAAGGCAGGTTTGGAAACCGTCTCTTCAATTCAATAGGAATCTGCCAGTTAGGAACATTCCTGTATTTTGTTTTCTCAAAAGTTGAAAATCCGCGATGAATGGCAGCAATCTGCCTGATCCCTGTTTTATTGATCCGCTCTATTGCCCCAATCCACAATTCAAGTTCAGGATTGATCGGGTTCTTAATCATTACAGGTATGTCGACGCCTGCAAGCGCATCAGCAATTTCCTGTACCAAAAATGGGTTCACTGTCGTACGCGCACCAATCCAGAGAACATCGATCTTCGCTTTCAGGGCTTCCTCAACATGTTTGGGATTGGCTACTTCAACCATCACGGGAAGGTGATTGTTATTCCCTGCATCCTTAAGCCATTTCAGTCCTTCACTTCCGATACCCTGAAATGAACCAGGACGGGTACGCGGCTTCCATATTCCTCCGCGGAGTAGATGAACGTTTAGTTTAGCCAGTCCGGAGGCAACTTCATTAATCTGTCGCTCCGATTCTACGCCACAGGGGCCTGAAATAATCAGCGGCCTGTTAAAATGAAATTCCCAGTCCGCAAATGACGTAATATTGAGTCTATCCATAATTAATGTGCAAAGATAGAAGTAATCAAACAAAAGCCTGATTTCCTCAGAGTCGTTCGGATTAATGCTGTTTAACAACAGAATGACCTTTATCATCTTTCGAATCACCAATCCATTTTTATCTTCGCACCCTGTATGAACAGTCCTATATCTTTTGACAACACTGCGATTGCCTTTGCTTCAAAATCAAACAGCGATCTCATCCGGGCCTACCTCTTGTTCAAAGTGATCAGTTACAACTGGCTAGTGAAAATTGCACCGGCATTTGTGGATACTGCGCTCGCGCTCCGGCTTCCTGTAAAGGGGCTGATTCGTGCAACGGCCTTTAAACATTTTTGCGGAGGAGAATCCATTGCTGATTGCCAGCATACAATTGATGAACTTGGAAAGTACAATATCGGAACCATCCTTGATTATTCTGTTGAAGGAAAAGAAAAGGAAAATGACTTCGAACTTTCCCTGCAGGAAACACTTTCATGTATTGCCCGCGCAAAGGGTCAGAAAAATATTCCTTTCTCTGTTTTCAAACTCACCGGGTTTGCACGCATTGCATTGCTTGAAAAAATCAATGCGAAAGAATCTTTATCAAAACTGGAAGAAGATGAATTTGAAAGGGTTAGACAAAGGGTGGAAAAAATATGCGCTGCTGCTGATGAATCGAATGTTCCTGTATTTATTGATGCCGAAGAAACATGGATACAAAATGTCATTGATGATCTTGCCAATGCAATGATGATGAAGTATAACAGGAAAAGGGTTCTCGTTTACAATACACTTCAGCTTTATCGCACCGACCGGAATAGTTACCTTGAAAAATGCTATAGCCATGCTGTTTCAAATAATTACATGCTGGGAATTAAACTTGTAAGAGGTGCTTACATGGAAAAAGAAAGGGAGCGTGCGATAAAAATGAATTACCCGTCTCCTATTCAACCGGATAAAAGTGCTGCAGATAAAGACTATGATGATGCATTGAAATTTTGTATGGACCATATTGACAGGATATCCATTTGTGCGGGCACCCACAACGAAAAAAGTTCATTGTTGCTGGTGGAACTGATGTATCTAAAAAACTTACCGCACAATCACCCACACATCTGGTTTTCTCAACTCTATGGAATGTCAGACCACATTAGTTTTAACCTTGCAAAAGAAGGTTACAATGTTTCTAAGTATGTTCCATACGGGCCGGTTGCATCTGTACTTCCTTACCTTATCAGGCGTGCCCAGGAGAACACTTCCGTAAAAGGTCAGACCGGAAGAGAGTTGGCCAATATCCTTGCTGAAAAGAAAAGAAGAAAGAAAATTTAAATATTTCCCTGTGTAAATGCTATTCCTCAGTCGCCATTGCACTTCTTACTTGTGACTTGTGACTTCTGACTTTTAACTTTCGACTCCTCTTCCTCATTTCCTGCAAGCTACAAGCGTCAGCACCGTCTCAATAGCAACTGTTTCTCCCCGTTGGTTTCTCACTTCCACGTACCATTCAACAACTCCCTGAGGTATCTGCCCTTCTTTGTTGTCCTTCTTCACCTTTGTTTTGCATGTAAGATAGACCTGAATGGTGTCCCCGACATAAACCGGCTGTGTAAATCGCAAATTGTCAAGGCCGTAATTAGCAAGTACGGGACCCTTTTTGGGATCCACAAATAGCCCCGCAGCTGCTGCAATGATGAAATATCCATGGGCTACGCGCTTCTCAAAGATCGATCCTTCGAGTGATGTCTCATCTGTATGCGCATAAAAAAAATCTCCGCTGATTCCGGCAAAGTTTACAATATCTGCTTCAGTAACCGTTCGCTTATGCGTGATCAATGAATCACCGACATTTATCTCTTCAAAATATTTTCTGAAAGGATGGATCACATCTTCTTTCCTTTCTGCTCCCGGTAAATAAGTATTCATGATCTTTGTGAGCGTTGTAGGAGATCCCTGCAATGCTGTCCGCTGCATGTAATGCTTCACACCGCGTATGCCACCCATCTCTTCCCCGCCCCCGGCACGCCCGGGTCCACCATGTACAAGGTGTGCAAGCGGTGAGCCATGACCTGTACTCTCAGCAGCACAATGGCGATTGATGATCACCATCCTTCCATGCATGCTGGCAGATCCTAGAACAAAACTCCGTGCAAACTGATCATCGGCTGTGATCACAGACCCAACAAGGCTTCCCCGGCCCATCTTTGCAAGCTCAGCAGCATCGTCAACAGTCTTGTATGGCATGATCGTACTCACTGGACCAAAAGCTTCTATCTCATGTGGCTGAAGTTTTTTGAAAGGATCATTGCAATACAACAGCATCGACGAAATAAATGCTCCCTTTTCGCTGTCAGCACCAACTGTCTCAACTTTATTGACATCACCATACATCACTTCACAGACCTCCATCAACTTCTTTACATTGTTCCTTACATCAGTAACCTGTGCTTTACTTGCAAGTGGCCCCATGCGTACACCTTCCACGGCAGGATCTCCTGTTACATTGCTCTTCAGCCTTTCCTTCAGTGCATTACCCACGACTTCAGTCAGGCTTTCCGGAACAATGATCCTTCTGATAGCTGTGCATTTCTGTCCAGCCTTCGATGTCATCTCTCGTGTAACTTCTTTGATGAATATCTTAAACTCTTCCGTATCAGGAGTGCAATCCAATCCGAGCACAGAACAATTAAGTGAATCTGCTTCCATATTGAAACGAACAGAGTTTTCAATGATGGCCGGATGGACCTTCAACATCTTACCCGTGTGAGCCGACCCTGTAAAAGTGACTACATCGTCAGAAGATACATGATCCAGAAGGTCGCCTGTACTTCCGCAAAGCAATTGAAGTGCACCTTCAGGTAAAATTTTTGAAGCGATGATTTCTTTGGTTACAAGCTCAGTCAGGAATGAGGTTACTGTTGCAGGTTTTACAATTGCAGGAACTCCGGCAAGCAGATTCACTGCTATCTTTTCAAGCATTCCCCAGACAGGAAAATTGAAAGCATTGATGTGAATGGCTACTCCCTCCATTGGTACGCAGATATGATGACCGACAAAAGTTCCTGTTTTGGAGATCATTTCCATATTCCCGTCAACCGAAAAAGTTTCGTCTGGCAATTCGCGCCTTCCCTTGCTGGCATACACGAACAGATTGCCTATTCCACCATCAATGTCGACCCAGGAATCAGCTTTGGTTGCACCGGTGACAGCGCTCAGTGCATAAAAATCTTTTTTTCTTTCATTGAGGTATAGCGCCAGTGCTTTTAGCATGCGGGCGCGCTCATGAAAGGTCATTTTCCGTAATGCACTTCCGCTGCGGCGGCCATATTCGATCGTCCTCTTAAAGTCAATTCCTTTTGTAGAGGCGTTGAAAAGATGTGCGCCTGTTACCGCATGATACAAAGCAGTTCCTGAATCGTTACCTTCAACCCATGCTCCGCCTACATAACTTTTTAATTTCGTTGCCATAATCGTTTATTGACCGGCAAAGATAGAAGAACAGACAAGATTCCGATGGGCATAAATTGGTGTAGAAGGTAACAGAATGATGGTCATAAACCTTTGGAAAAAGACATACTTTCGCCTTTTTAAAATGAAGGATCAGAAGGCATGCATCATTTTTAGTCGGGCAAGATATTTTATATCGCTTATTGTATTCGTATTCCTTTTTTTTACAATTTCAGCCAAAGACAAAATCACTTACGGTTTTGAACGTCTGGACATTCACGACTATTTCAGCGCCCGGGAAAATTTCATTTCTTCTTTGAAAAAGCAGCCTGTGCCTGCATATTATGGCCTCAGTATCATTAGCGCAAGGAATAACAATCCATTTTATAACCTGGACAGTGCACGCATCTTTATTCTTAAAGCGGACAGCATGTTCAGGTATCTGACCACAGAAGAAGAAGCAACCTTGAATAAAAAATACCGCCTCAATGCTTTCAGGATCAGCTCCCAAAAAGATTCAATAGTTACCCTCGCATTTACAGATGCTCTGAAGAAAAATAACATTCTGGAATGGAATAATTTCATTGATAATTACAGGTGGTCTGTGATTAGCGATTCTGCCACCACCAGGCGAAATGAGCTGTCATTTTCTGAGGCCAAAAGAAAAAATACAAGCGATGGTTACAAAGATTTTTATACCCTCTTCCCATATAGTTTTCAAAGTTCAGAAGCCAGAAAACGATATGAGGACAGGCTCTTCAGGGAAAAAATTGCAAATGGTGACGAGCTGTCTTTTGATGCCTTTATCAGTGATAACCCTGATAGTCCATACAGGATGCAGGCTGAAGATTCCCTTTACGCAGTAGCAACAAAAAGTAAAACACCTGAATCTTATTACAAATTTGCAAAAAAATATCCCGGCAACAGAAATACTTCATCGGCATGGATGAAACTTTACCATCGGTACCTGGAATTGTACAGTGTCAAAGACCTATCAGACTTTTTTAATCATTACCCCGACTTCAAATACAGGAAACAAATTGAGGAAGATTACCGGTTATCAAATGCGGCGCTACTCCCCGTCAGGAAAAACAACCGATTTACTTTTATAACTGAAGATGGCAAGCAAATTATTCCGAATCTGTACGACGACGTTGATGAATTTTCTGAAGGACTTTGCGCCGTGAACAGAAATGGAAAATACGGATACATCAGCAAAAAAGGAAAACTGGAGATTGATTTTTTATTCGATGAAGCCGAGCCCTTTGAAAATGGCTTTGCTATAGTTAGAAAAAATGGAAAAGCATCTGTTATTAACCGCGATGGTGAATTGCTCGTGAAACCCCTGTTTGAAGAAGTCGGTGCGCCGATAGATGACCGCATTCTTTTTCTGGACTCAATGAAGTATGGCTACATGGATGCGCATGGAAAAGTGGCGATCCTTCCGCAATTTGAAATTGCTTACGATTTTTCGCGCGGACTTGCTGTTGCCGGAAAGGAAGAAGAACTTGGTGTCATTGATCTCAATGGCCATTGGGTGATCTCTGCAAAATATAAGTCTGTTAGTATTGAATCCAATGGTTTGATCCACGTGGAAAAAGATGAACAGTCAGGATTACTCAACCGCCTTGGCGAAGAACTCTTACCGGTAAAATATGATGCAGTAGGAGCTTTTTCGTCAGGTCTTGCCCTCGTTTCAATGGAAGAAAAATTCGGTTATGCAGATGCTTCCGGAAGGATTGTGATATCGCTTCGCTATGATTTCGACCGCCAAACGATGGGGCGCAGCGAATTTAATCGTGGTTTTGCTGAAGTCAGGGAGAAAGGAAAATCCGGCCTGATTGATAGCACAGGCAACACCATTATTCCGTTTCAATATGATGACATCAATTTTTATTCACCGGCATTACCTATTGGCGAACGTAAAAAAAACAAGTGGGGATTTATCGACCTGGAAAACAAAGTCATCGTTTCAAACAAATTCGATCTTGTCTACTCTTTTGCTGATGGAATAGCTGTTGTTAAAATTGCAAAACTCTTCGGAGCAATTGACTCCAAGGGCAAAATTGTAATTCCGGCGAAATGGGAATTTCTTTCATCATTTAAGAATGGAGTTGCCTTTGTTAAAAAAGATGACGGGTTTGGGCTCTTGTCAAGCTCTGCTACATTGCTTGTCGAATGCAATTATGAAAAATACCAATGGGCAACTGATTCAGTTATACGGTTTGAGAAAAATAACAGGTATGGATACTATAACTCTTTGAAGAAGGAATGGATCTGGAAAGAAGATGGCTTTTAATTAGAATGCTGATTTATTTCAACTCACTACTCACTACTCAC
>CAYHHK010000031.1:0-9759 GCA_964356415.1 uncultured Flavobacteriales bacterium | reverse complement strand
ACTCACTACTCACTACTCACATCACCCTCAACCATGATAAACCCTTGACGCAACGATCAACCCATTCCTGATTTCAAGTACCTCAGCAACCTTCATATCCTCTTCCCCGGGTACGATCCGCAAGTATTCCATAAACACCCGATCATCATTTGCAGTTATTGTTTCTTCACGATAAACCAAAGCGGGTAATCTGTCAAAAGCATCACGCCACCAGGCACGCATGGCAGGTTTTCCCCGAACGAACCCCTTTGTCTCAGGCATTCTTATTTTGAGTTTTGGACTGTAGTGCACTGCTTGTTCATCATACAATACCAACAGCTTTTCAAGATCATGTTCATTGAATGCCGATAGCCACTGCTTTGCGATTTGGTATGATGTATTTGCGGTATTCATAACTGATACCTGATTTTGATTTTCAAATTTAAGGAGAAGCTATCATTTTGCTTTCCAGTAAATGAAAACATCATTCTATCATGTTTTTTAATGGTTCGGCAAACTATTCATATCGCAACGCATCAATCGGATCTAGCCGCGCCGCTTTTGAAGCAGGATAATAGCCGGAAATAATTCCGACAAAAAAGCAGAGTGCAACAGCCCCGAATATCCAGTCCCATGGTATAATAAATCCGCTGTCCATCAAAGACGAAACAATATTCCCGATTGCAATACCCAGGATGATTCCAAGTACTCCACCCATCTGGCAGATCATGACAGCTTCTGTGAGAAATTGCATCCGAATGATTTTCGGTGTTGCGCCGATGGCTTTCCTGATCCCGATTTCACGCGTTCTTTCAGTTACGCTTACTAGCATAATATTCATCAAGCCGATGGCGGCGCCTAACAGTGTAATGAAACCGATTAGTGTGGCTGCAACTGTAACATTGCTTAGGGATGAAATCAAAATATTTGCAATACTGTCGCTCTTCAGAATTTCAAAAGTATCTTCTTCACCAATTGGCACCTTGCGGACAATTCTGAATAGTCCTGTTGCTTCGCTAATAGCAGCTTCCAGCATACCAACATTTGTCACACTCACAGTGATCGTAAAACTCATGTTTGGTCTGTGAAAATTATTCTTGGCATTTAACAATGGGATGATGCCCATTTTATCTCCTCCAAAATCCATTGCACTGCCCTTCTCCTTTAATGTGCCAACCACGCGGTATTTCATACTCCCGACAGAAATGACTTTATCTACAGGGTCAGCAGCACCAAATATTTTTTTAACGATGTCGCTGCCAAGGATAATAACCTGCTCTCCATATTGAATTTCTGTCATGGAAAAATTCCGACCACGATCAACTGTATATCCTCCGGTATGCAGGTAATTTTCATTCGCCCCCAATACCATCACATTTGGATTTGTTTTTTTACCTTCAAACTTCATGGTAGATGTTCCTGAAGCAAAAGTGGAGATGGAAACGGTGGACGGGAAATTGAACTCTTCTGCGAACCGGGTAGCTTCATAATAGTCAATAGGGTCAAAACGCTTTGCCTTACGGCCTTTATTTCCAACATGAATATTCAATCCCCTATTCTGGATGGTAAAAGAATTGGCCCCCATAGCAGTAAAATTTGAATTAATCGCGCCCTTTATTGAGTCAATAGCTGTCAGTATTCCAACCAAAGCCATAATACCGATGGCAATGATCAAGGCCGTAAGTGTAGCACGCAACTTTTGGCTTTTTATGCTTTGAAGCGCCACCTTCATATTTTCTTTGAAATCCATATCCGGCGAAAGGTAAAGAATTGTTCCTGAGGGTCGTTTTCAAGGTCAATCTTTAACCAAAAATTAACCCGATTTTCATCTCATTTTACGTTTCTCTCAAATTATCTGCTTACCTTTGCCTATATAATAAAAAAAATAAATATGAAAAAGATTCTCGTAGTCCTCTCATTGATTTGTTTCGTTGTAGTTAATGCAGGGAACGCCCAAACTGCCGCTCCAGTTGCAGCGAAAGAAACCAAGAATGAAGCATCTGCAACTCCTGCAGCCAATGCTAAAGAAACGCCTGCTGCATCTCGCCATGGCAGTTCAATGAAATCTTGTTGCAAGAACGGAGACGCAAAAAATTGCACTCCGGCTCAGCGCGCAGCATGTGGTGACAAAGGAAAAGCAGAAGCATCTCCTAAAGCAGAAGATAAATAACAAGGTCTTTAGGTATTCCTTATAAAAAACCCTCAGGTAATATTTCCTGAGGGTTTTTTTATGAGCCGATTAAAAGTCTAACAAACTATATTTGCGCAATGAGTACCCCGATACCAGTTGATGATTTTACCATCGAAGAAGCTGAATTGTCATTCAAGTTCCAGCGGCTTGACAATAAAAACGGATACAATGCCAGAGACCCCCACAGACATAATTATTATGAGATTTTTCACTTTATTAAAGGCAGCGGAGAGCACATGCTCGATTTTTCGCATCGTGATATCAATGATCACTCACTTCATTTTGTTGCCCCCGGACAAGTACATATGCTCAAGAGGGACAAACAGGCGAAAGGGTATGTTCTTCTTTTTTCAAGCGCATTTTTTCATCTTCATGCATCGAAGAACAACCTCCTCACAGACTATCCGGCTTTCAATAAAACATCCCTTCCAGTTTTATCCTCTGTCACGGAACTTTCACATGAGTTGATCAATGTTTCTTCCGCAATGGAAATTGAATACAACAAAAAACATCAGTTCAGGGATCAGATTTTGTTTTCATACCTCAGCATTTTTCTTCTTAAATGCAGACCCTATTTTACAGCATCAACAGATTATAAGAGCGCCGATTCTGCTTCCCAATATCTGGTAAGAAAATTTCTTCATCTCATAGATGAACACTTTATCACTTTGCATAAAGTTAACGCTTATGCTGACAAACTTAGTATTACACCAAACCACCTCAATGATATTTCAAAAAAGACAACCGGTAAAACTGCTTTGGAACTTATTCAGGAAAGGATAACCCTTGAGGCAAAGCGCTTGCTTTTGCACTCCGGTTACAACAGCAAGCAGATCGCATTTGAACTGAACTTCAATGACCCTTCCTATTTCAGCCGGTTTTTCAAGCAACAGACAAATCTGTCACCGGAGTTATACCGGAAATTTGTCCGTAAAGAGTACCCGGTTTGAACTTATTTGTTCTATCGTTATTAAAATTCAGGAGACTATTTTTGCTGTCTTAAACAAATAGTCTATGAAAAAAAATCTATTCATCCTGACAACATTACCATCACAGCCTTTTTTATTTTAGGAGGGAAAATTGTACTTTCATTGGCATCCGGTTATTACAACGGCCACTTTGAATTGAATCCTTCAAATCCGAATAAAGAAACATATTGTGTATCTTTCGCAACTCAACAAATCACTTTTTCGATAATTCTGATTAAACAATAATATTTCTTAATGAATAAAATTCTAATCATTTCTATTGCAATTCTTCTTTCGCTTTGCAGCTCATGTACCAACGATAAATCTGAAGATCCTAATTTATGCTTTTATGAGGCTTCCGATTTGAGATATACCGGATTTATTAAGAACGTAATCGATGCAAATTGTGCAAAT
The DNA here is from genome assembly GCA_964356415.1 of uncultured Flavobacteriales bacterium. Lineage (GTDB taxonomy): Bacteria > Bacteroidota > Bacteroidia > AKYH767-A > 2013-40CM-41-45 > JAPLDB01. The sequence goes on along the minus strand of CAYHHK010000031.1, from coordinate 6,207 downwards.
TACAGTTCCTGCCACGGTACTTCACAGAGCCAAAATGCTGGGGATGATTTAACCAGTTATGCACTTGTCAAGGAAAAAATAAACAATGGTGAATTCTACAACCGTGTTTTTGTTATGAAAGATATGCCTCAAGGATCTTCATTGAGTGTATGTGATTTTAAAAAACTGAAAGATTGGTATGATGCCGGATCTCCTGAATAGCATTATTTGTAAAGCCTGTAGAAATTCAATTCTGAAAAAGAATCCATAAAAAAAACTCCTGCTATGATTGCAGGAGTTTTTTTATTGATTGAATTCACGACATTTTAATGCCTTCCACCATCAAGATGAATGATCCTCGACACTCCGTTTTTAGTTACTGTTGCAATGTCGTCACATGCGCCAGTTCCAAAGTCGATGCTGCGCTCCGGTCGGCCATTATTTGGCACTATGTTGATGGTACCAGCTGTGATATAAGCGCAACTCAGATCACGGATAATATTGGTGAAGGTAAGGTTCGCGCTATTTCCGCTTTGCGTATCAGCATGTGAGGCTGTACCGTTAATTTTATAAATGTGGTTTGTACATACTGTATCCCTGTACCCTTGTGTGATTTCGCGAGTACGTGTACTTGACCAGGTACGTGTAGTACCATCGCTGCGTGTAAATGTCAGGTTGGCGCTGATATTCCAAACACAACCATTGCTTTCCGGTCCAACATTCTCTACGTGGCGGGAACCGGTCACTTGCCTGTCATCAATAAAGAAGTTGTCAAAGGTTACATCCCATGAAGCACCCATTGTCCAGTAATCCCCGCCTGAATAAGTAATGATGATTGATCCGTCCCGGATATGTCCATTAGGCGTTGCGCAATGATCAAAATAAATTGTTACAGTTGAATGCGCAGAATCCCATGTAACAGTTGCACAGCCGCTAAGCTCGCTGTTAGAAGGGTTATAATAACGCCCGTTAACATTTCCGCTTTTTGAATTAAAAGCTTCCGCCACTATGTTGTCTACTGATGTGCTGATGTCTTCGCTTTGACCAATGTCTTGCGCTTCAGCTGAGAAGTTCTCATCAGTACTTTCATGTTCTTTTTTACATCCTGTGCCAAGTGTCATACTTACAAGCGCTGCACCAAGCATCATCATCGGAAAGAGATTTTTGATTTTCATATTAATATTGATTTAAATTAATTAGTGATTTAGTTTAATTTCCGGAATTTGGCCCTGTGACAGGTTGTTGTAAAGAATGGTTTAAGCGGTAATGTTACTTTTCGCAATTTATTGTAAGCGATTTGAGTAGAATAAATCCAATTATTACCGCCGTTTAACGAAATAACAATAGAGATGTTTGAAAATGAAGCTTAATTTTGCTGAATATGACCACAATAAAGCCTTTGCAGATACTTTTTGAAGACAACCACCTAATCATTGTAAATAAGCATTCCGGAGATATTGTTCAATCTGATAAAACCGGCGACAAACCGCTCGTTGATAAGGTTAAAGACTATATCAAAGAAAAGTATAAAAAGGCAGGTGAGGTATTTCTCGGGATACCTCACCGTATCGACAGGCCTACTACAGGCATTGTCATTTTTTGCCGTAATAGCAGATCTCTGGAGCGCATCAATCAAATGTTTAAAGAGAAAGCCATTAAGAAAACATATTGGGCAATTGTAAAAAACAAACCTCTATTTGATTCAGGAAAGTTGGTTCATTTTATGAAAAGAAACGAACAGCAGAACAAAAGCTATGCATCAGAACTAGAGAAACCGGGTGCACAGCGCGCCGAACTTGACTATAAAATAATTGCCTTTAGCGACCGTTATTTCCTGCTGGAGATAGACCTGCAAACCGGGAGACATCATCAGATCCGTGCCCAGCTTTCCAAGATCGGCTCACCAATCAAAGGAGACTTGAAATATGGTTACGAACGGTCAAATGAAGACGGATCAATTTCTCTTCATGCCAGAAAAGTTGAATTTATTCACCCATCGAAAAAAGAACCTATGTTTGTTGTCGCATCAGTACCGGAAGACAAATTGTGGAAGCACTTTGAAGAATCTCAGGAAGACGAAAATTAATGAGGAGTAATGAAAATGATAGCAACGGATTAGGGTGGTGAGCTAGTTTGTTATGAAAGATTCCTCACTCGCTCCCGATCCCGAAACTTCGGGACGGGATCGGGACGGGACAAGTTCGGAATGACAGACTGAAGCGATTAAATGTGGGAGATTACAGCATGCTGCCTGAATAATACCGGCGTCATCTCCCAACAATAAACATATTGCTATTTTTGGCGTTAAGCTTCAGAATAACACGAAACTCGGGGAGTGGAATTTTCGAAAAATTGATTTCCACGCACCAATCAGTAATGCAGCAAGGTGTTCCATTTCTTAAGCCGAAGCAGTAATAAATTACCCCGCCAAGCGTGAGACGAGACGAGGTATCTTGCCATTAATTACACCAATTATCACTAATTGATGCATGCACTACAATAATGTTTCGTGTGAATTAGTGTAATTAGTGGCTGAACTTTTTTTTACGCCCCGCCTAGCCTGAGGCTAGGGGAGGAATTCTTTCGATTAAAGTTACTTTCCACTTTACTTTAGATACTGTTGCTTCACTTTATCAAATGAAGGAAAATTGCGGTGGTGCCAGATCGCTGTTACAGTTCCTCTCTTTAAAAGTATGAGGCCGGGATTTGACCGGATCATTGTTTTCAGTGTTGTTGCATCAGCATAATAATAATCAAACATAGAATTGTGTTCATGCCGGAATGCATCAACTTCTTTAGGAGAAGAAGACGTCATCCCAATAAAATCGATCCCTTCTTTATGACACAAAGCAACGAAATCATTGATTCTATTCTGAACCTTGCTATTGGTGTGTGAAATCTCATTTGCTACAAGAAGGAAAACCTTATCCATTCCCAATACATCTGCTGTAATATCGGTCCCGTCAACTGAATTGATCGTAAAATCATGGATCAATGGGCGATCTCCTTCTCGGATCATTTTATCCGTCCTGTCAATAAACTTATAAGTACTGTCTATAATGCCAAGCTGATCAGTGGTGAGTTCGAGTTTCTTTGCATCCTTTTCATAAATAAAAATCATTGCAACGCTGTCTTTAACAGCCCCCGGTGGAAGTTGCATTCCTTCTTTAATGTTCTTTCCAACAGCATAAGGTCTGAAATCAATCATCGGAAGACCCCAATAGTAATTGGTAAGGCAAAACATGTAGGAAGCAAATGTTCCGATGCCAACGACAATATTGCCAAACCTATCTCTGAACAACGAGTACATTTTCTTATACCCAATCAGCAATAGGAGAATTAAAAAATCAAGAACGACATCTTTGTAAAATGATGTGTATGGCTTAAGCTTGATAAAATCACCGAAACAACCGCAATCAGTCACCTTCATGTCTTTTTCGTTGAATACCCATGTTGAAGGACTATACCAATGACCCATCGTATAACCCGATAAATAGGTATAACCGGTTAAAAAAGTAAAGGATAGCATGAGTGCAAGTATCATCCACAAAGTAAATTTGTTTTTCCAGCCGATGATAAGTGCAAGTCCAAGTGCAAGCTCAAATACAAGCATGAAGACGGCCAGTTGAGTTGAATAAGTACTCATGAAATCCCATATCACCTTAAAAGCAGGCCAGTCAGTCTGGAAAGCACTGAAATAGTCATGCATTTTATAGCTTGTCCCAAGGGGATCTACGGCTTTAATGAACCCGGAAAAAATGAATAGTCCCCCTACAAGAAACTGAATGATGCGAACGATGATTTTCATTGAATAAAGTTTGTAATAGGGTGCGAACTTACGCCTGGTTCTCTGAAAGTTTAATGAGGGCAAAAGTGGCGTAATTCAGCATATCATAATAATTTGCCGCCACCCCTTCGCTAATAAGTGTCTGACCGTTGTGATTTTCGATCTGCTTAATACGCAGGATCTTCATCAATATCAGATCGGTCATAGAACTTACGCGCATATCCCGCCATGCTTCCCCATAATCGTGGTTTTTATTTTCCATTAACCTTTTGGCTTCAGAAATATGCTTGTCAAAATGCATTTCTACTTCTTTCGCACTCATTTCCAGACTGCTGTCACCGTGTTTTTCAAGCTGGATCAATGCAATAATGCAGTAATTGATGATGCCCCGAAACTCGGAATCGATCCCCTCCTCCACTTTTTGCACCCCTTTTTCTTCAATGCTTCGGATGCGCTGGGCTTTGATAAAAATCTGATCGGTGATTGAACTTACACGCAATATCCTCCATGCAGTGCCATAGTCTTCCATCTTCTTTAGAAAAATATCTTTGCACTCTGAAACAGCAAGGTCGTACTGGGATGATGTTGTTACCATATATAAAAGCGCCCGAAGATACATTTTTCATGAAGAAATATTTAAACATTAGGGGAAAATTAATGGAATGTTCCCGACCGGTTGTAATGGGTATTTTGAATATCACCCCTGATTCTTTTTATGACGGAGGAAAAAATAATACGGACGATGCAATATTGAATCATGCCCGAAAAATGGTATCTGAAGGTGCGTCTATCATTGACATAGGTGCGCAATCAACAAGACCGGGTGCAAAAATGCTGTCTGCTGCAGAAGAATGGTGCCGTCTTAATAAACCGCTTGGCCTTCTCCGGAAGGAATTCCCTGAAATGGTCTTATCAATAGATACGTTTTATTCAGAAATTGCAGAAAAAGCAGCCGGAGCTGGAATAGATATGATAAATGATATATCAGGCGGCGAAATGGATAAGCAGATCATCAGCATTGCAGGGAAGCTTAAATTACCCTATGTGGTGATGCATATACAGGGCACTCCTCAAACAATGCAACAAAGTCCAAGTTATAACGACGTTACCCGCGAGGTAATAGAAAACCTCTCAGGGAAAATCATTCGACTTATGGAAGCAGGCGTATATGATATTGTTGTTGATCCTGGATTTGGATTTGGAAAAACGGCTGAACATAATTTCGTGCTGCTGTCAAATCTGGGTCTCTTCAAAATATTTGAAAGGCCAATACTGGTGGGATTGTCAAGAAAGTCAATGGTGACGAAAGTAGTGGGCGTTACTCCTGAAAATGCATTGAACGGAACCACAGTGTTAAACACCATTGCCTTGCAGAAGGGTGCCAACATCCTGCGGGTGCATGATGTGAAGGAAGCGATGGAAGCAATAAAAGTAACGGGCAAAATTTCGAATTAACAATGTCGAATTTCGAAATGAAAAGTTCGCCACTATCCCGATAGCTATCGGGATCACGAATTATCACAAATCGATACTTTTATCCCATTAATGATTCGTGTTAATTAGTGTAATTGGTGGCTTGTCTTTTAACTCACCCCGTTCTCGCATTAGGAGAGACAAGGCATTCCTTCCATTAAATATTTTTTATTATTCCGAATTTAACAACTCGATCTTCGATATTCCGGCTTTAGCAAATTTTACTTAATTTCGGATTTCCAATTTCTAAAAATGGATTTATTTCACATTGGTTTTCTGGCAATACGATTAATAGACATTATTGACATACTGCTTGCTACCTATCTTCTTTATAAACTGTATAACCTGCTGCGTGGCGGTGTTGCCATCAACATCTTCATAGGACTTCTCATCATATATGCACTTTACTGGATCTGCGTAAAGGTGCTCAACATGCAGCTCATCGGTACCCTCCTTGGACAATTCATTTCTGTTGGATTCATTGCACTCATCATTGTTTTCCAGCAGGAAGTCAGAAGATTTCTTGTTGTACTTGGCACCAATAGTTACATCGCACAAAACCCTTTTACCCGGCAGATCCTTCCATGGAACTGGCAATCTCAAAAGCGCGTTGCATTGGATGTAAATGCCATTGTAAAAGCATGCAGGCAGATGGCCAAGGACAGAACAGGCGCCATCATTGTGCTTGCCAAATCATCAGAGCTGAAGTACTTCAGTAGTACGGGAGATACCATGGATGCAGAAATTTCTCAACGCCTGATCGAAAGTATTTTTTTCAAAAACAGTCCGATGCATGACGGAGCCATCATCATCGTAAACAATAAAATAAAAGCAGCGCGTTGTGTTTTGCCTGTAACAGAGAACATTGAACTCCCTGCACATTTTGGAATGCGGCACCGGGCGGCAGTGGGCATATCTGAGCAAAGCGATGCGCTTGCAATCGTTGTCAGCGAAGAAACCGGAGAGAT
>CAYHHK010000030.1:17144-37105 GCA_964356415.1 uncultured Flavobacteriales bacterium | reverse complement strand
CCGTTTTTTCATTTGCAAATAAAATTAAGTCATGCCGAATCAGTCAAATTTAAAAATATCAGTATGGCAAAAAGTAAAACAATAACGGTTGAAACTTTTGAGATTGTGCTTTATGCGCAGAACAATGAGGACTTCATTTCTTTAACTGATATGGCAAGATATCGTGATTCAGAAAGAACAAACTATATTATTCAAAACTGGCTTCGTACCCGAATTGCGATTGAATTTTGTGGTTTGTGGGAGCAAATAAACAACCCAAATTTTAAACGCATCGAATTCGATGCCTTTAGAAATGATTCGGGGTCCAACAGCTTCACGCTTACTCCTCAAAAATGGATTGAGGCCACGGATGCAACCGGAATGCCAAAAAAACTCCGGAGAGGTTTTCCACCTCTTCGGAGTTACAGAAAAACAGAATCCCTTCTCATAGCTCTGCGCCAAAATTCTGATCATGGAGAAAAATAAAATTCTCCCGGCCACCAAAAAGTTTCAGAACATCCTCTTTTGAAATGTTTGTTTTCTTCTCTGATAGAATAGCATTATAAGATGAGTACTTCCAGTCCTCCCTGCGGGAAGTAAAGCCATGCTCAACGGGATTGTTATGCACATAACAAATCAACCGTATCAGGTCCAAATTAGTATCAACACTTTTTCTCTGGAAACTCTCCTTCAGTAAGGTTCCGCGCCTGTTGTATTTTTTATTGAATGCCTGCACATATGAATTAAACAAGTTCCCCATCTGCATAATTATCAATTCATCAATCAAAACATGATCAGCATTTTCTTTGATATGTCTTTTTTCACGTTTTGCTTTTAAACGTGGAAGCTTTTCATTCCATAGCAAAACCAATTCCTTTTTTTCCCTTATTTTCAGTACAAAGTGGAAATGATTTGGCATGAGGCAATATGCTAACACTTCAGCCATGGGAATAACGCGCGTTGAAAATTTACGCATAAAAAAAAGATAGTTTTCATCTTCTCTGAAAAGATCGTCACTTCCTACAGCGTGATTGTAGATATGGTAAACACCGCCAGCTTCAAGGCTTATATGCGGAATGCCCATGATTTTGTTTGCTTTTGAATTTTGATTCTATGAAATTCATTATTGGCAAAGTCTGCATCGTAACTCCGAAGAGGTGGAAAACCTCTCCGGAGTTGCTAAGCATTTAAAACTTTCTTTCCGACAGATTCATCACAACCATGAAAGCCAATAACTAGGCCTGCCTTGGTTGAATACATAAGCTCTTATAAGGCTTAGCGAGATTACCACTTTTGGTCAATATGCCAGCACGTATTAGAGCTCTAATGGCTAATTCCTTACTAGAACCAGCTTCTCTATTAGCTTCTCTCAATGCATATAAAACTTGTCTATCTTTAGCTGACATAGGAAAATAATCTCTTATTAGTACAATAATAAAGATACTACTTTTACCAACAACATCAATACTAAGTCCTAAATAGTTTACAAAATATCTAACACTAAAAGGCTAAAAACAGTAAAATTTAGAAATAAATGCCCAAGATTTAAAACTCCGCCAACTTACCAATTTGCTCCGCCCGATATAGTAACACAATCATCTCATCACCTATCCACCTACTACTTCGCACACTATAAAGGTGACAAAAAAAGCTGCTTCCTAAACAAATTAACGCAATCCGATTATTTTTAAGTCGTTTTACAATGAAGTTGAGGTATTGATTATTTTTCAGCACTGAAGCAGCGTTTCAGCATCAGGGGTTGTCATAGTTGTAATTCATATCATCTTGGATGAATCGGAACTTGTAAAAGAATGTTTGAAAGGCAAACAGGATAAACAAGAACGTCTTTTTGAGCTTTTCGCCCCGAAGATGCTTGGTGTATGCTACCGCTATGCTTCGTCGCGGGAGGAAGCCGAAGACTTTTTACAGGAGGCATTCATTACTGTTTTCAGAAAGCTGCATCAGTATAAAGGTGATGGTGAACTCGGCGCATGGATTCACAGGATCGTGGTAAATACCTCGCTTAATTGTATCAAAGCAAAACACCGATTTACCACGGGTACAAACATTATCCCCATAGACCAGCTTCCGGATAACACGGCGCTGCAGAATCCGGCAAATGAAAAAGACCTCATGGAACTGGTACACCAATTACCCACGGGCTATAAAACTGTCTTCAACCTGTATGCTATTGAAGGATTCTCTCATAATGAAATCGGTGAAATGCTGAATATAACAGCAAGCACTTCGCGCTCACAGTTTATGAAGGCGAGAAAAATGCTGATGAAGAAATTGTATCCTGAACTTAAGAATAAACAAAATGGAGAATAACATTGATGAACTGAATGATCAGTTCAAAAAGTCAGCAGAAATTTTTTCGCTTAACCCCTCTCCGGGTACCTGGCAGAATGTTGAACGCGCCATCCGCATTCGGGAACGAAAAAAAAGGTTCATCATTATCTTCTTTCTCCTTGCCGGTATCCTTGCAGGAGGAATGTTCCTGTTCACATTTCAGTCACCTACGCCAAACCAACAAACCGATTCACCGGAGCATAACCGGGAAACACAAGAACAGAAATCAACAAACAAATACATTTCGGATGGAAAAAATATTTCAAAAAAATATAACAGTTCAACTCTTCCGGCATTCACTGAAAATAAAACCCCGGACAATAAATCCACATCTCCACATCCACCGACAGCAAATTCTGATTCTCATTCAGCAGATAACCAGGTTCTAACTACTTCAGCACATATAGATTTTCATGAAACAATTTCAGCACCTAACAATCCGCCTCAACCGGAAATGAATAATTCTGAAATATCATTAATTACGCCCGGCACTGAAATCAACCCCGAATCTGATTCAATCCTTGTAAATAAAATAGACACTCTCGAAGTGGAAGCGCCAAATGATTCATTGCCGGCTGCAAAGACCTTCATTTCAAAGCCGGACAGTTCAATTGCTGAAAAAGACAGCATTCAATCCACTCCTCGCCAAAGCAAATGGAGCATTGCAATTGGCGTTGCACCCACGATTAGCTTTACAAAACAATACGAGGAAGGCGATTACCAAATCATCTCCAATTACCGGGATTCGTCCGATAAAACTTTGCTTGCCTGGAACTATTATTTAGCAATCCACTACACAGTAATTCCTGAGCTTGAAATATTCGCCGGGATCGGCATCATCAACTTCGAACAGGAAATTCTTAATCACCAGGCGGTATATGAATATGACACGCTTAATATGGGCCCTATTCCGGCTATTACGATAACACGCGACTATTTCAACATCAATGGTAATTCAACCGGTACGGTAAAAAACAAATTCTCTTACCTTGAAACTGCGCTTGGTTTACGTTACAAATTTTTGCCTGCGCATAAATTCAATATCTCATTACAAGCGGGAGTTTCCTTTAATAAACTGATCCGGTCAGATGGGTACTCCTACAATTATCAGAATTTTGAATACGAAAAAATGAATTCATCCGGTTTGAAATCATGGATGGTGTCCTATGGCGCCGGACTTTCATTTCAATATGCAATTCTGAAATATCTTCACATTGAATTTACTCCCTGCTACAAGCGTTTTCAGAAATCCATTTACAGTGATAATTATCCGGTCAGTCAGCGTTTACAACAAGTCGAATTCCGATTGTCATTGCGCTGGCTGCTAAAATAATTTTCATCCATAAGCAGCGCTTCCTGCTCCATAGTTGTCATTAGGATGAAACCAATTCGCAATGCAATGAAAACGACACTATACATTCTTTTTGCAACCCTTTTTTTTTATTCAGCAAATGCAAACATCATCAACATTCCTGCCTCCTACTTTTCCATTCAAACTGGAATTGACAATTCAGTCAATGGAGATACCATTATTGTTGCGCCGGGCGTTTATTATGAGAATATAAATTTCAACGGGAAAAATATTGTGGTGGCATCACTGTATCTCACCACCGGAGATACGGGTTACATATCATCAACCATCCTTACCCCTCCCCCGAATCCTCAGCCAAACGGAAGCATCGTCACTTTTGAAAACGGAGAAACACATGACGTCCAACTCACCGGGTTCACATTGCAGGGCGGAACAGGAAATTACCGTCATCTTGGTTTTGACAATATTTATTACGGTGGAGCTGTGTACTGCGACCATGCCAGTCCCAGACTTTCTCATTTAATCGTAAAAGAAAATATCGCTGAATGCGGCGGCGGAATTTTTTTATATTTTTCCAATTCTGTTGTAGAAAATTGTGTAATCATGGACAACACCTGCAACTCTATCAGCTTTTCCTCCCCCGATGCAGGTGGAGGAATCGCATGCTGGAATTGCACTGGTGCGATTATCCGCAACAATAGAATTTTGAACAATACGGTATCAACGGCAGGCGCTGCCATTTATACTCTCAACTCCACGGTTTCTGTGATTAACTCTCTCGTAACAGGAAACTACAGCATGAATTTGGGTTCAGCATTTTATGCAGACAGTTGGAGCCATCTCAACATTACAAATTGCACGGTGTATGGAAATCATTGTGATCCCGGAAACGGTATTGCCGGCGCAGGGATCATCTACTGCATTGACAGCGCAAAGGTCAGGATCAACAATTCTATTTTTTATTATAACAATCCAGCCACATTGGTCTGCCAGTTTAATTATGGCCGCAATGAAGTTACTGTCTCCCATTCCGATTTTGAAGGAGGAATTGATTCCATCATCACAAATAACAATGGAAACAATGTTGATGTAAATTGGTTAACAGGTAACATAACTTCTGATCCGCAATTTGTGGATACTACATTGAATAATTTCCACCTAAAAGACACCTCGCCTTGTATCAATTCAGGCGACACCACCGGCCTCAATGATATTCCTGCTGTGGACCTAGACAACAACAACCGCTATGTAGGGGTCATTGATATGGGCTGTTTTGAAAATGCAGGAAGCTCCAGTTTAGAATCACCTGTAACCCGGAATCAATTTTACTCTTTTCCAAACCCTGCAGACGAAACTTTATACCTGATTAATAACTCAGCCCAAATGATAAATTTTTCACTATTCAATATTAACGGACAGATCATTTCTAACGTTTATTTAAGTAGCGGAAAAGCAAGAACGCTGATTGATGTTTCAAAAGCAGCAGAAGGAATTTATTTTTTAAAATGTGAAAGTGAAAATAATTTTATCGGAAGTAAAATCCTGATAAAACATGATATTGAGTAAACCGAAATTTTTTTCTTCCAAATCGGAATGACCATAAACTCCTGAGGAATTTTCTGTCTCTTCGAATTTACAGAATAACAGAACCCAATCATACCTCACTTCCTATATTCAGATTATTAAGAAAATAATATTCTACGGGCCACCTGCAATGTTACGCTCTTTTAACTATGTTTGCCTTTGAACGTAATCAATCATAAAATGAAAAAAACCTTACTAACCATCGCAGTAATCTTTGCTTCACAAACTTTCACCAATGCACAGTTTCTGGTTAAACCCATATCATTCTCTCCTACCGGTTTATCTAACCAGGGAAATGTTGCCGGGTATGAAGGACAGGCAGGACCATATTCAATATGGAAACCCGATTCATCACTGACGATCAACATCGGCGGCCTCGCACCCGGACTGGGCATTGGCGGACAAGCACGATTTTCTGATGATGGAAATTTTCTTTGTGGAACCAGTCATGGAAATCAATTTGCGGAAATGTCGCGCTACGATGTATCAACAGGACAATGGACGACGCTCGGAAGCCTTGGATTCATGATCGACAGTACGCTGAGCGGCGGATTTGGAATTTCAGGCGATGGAAATACAGTTGTAGGACTTTCATGGGCTGATACTACAGGAGGATATGCTTATGCTCATGGTGTTGCATGGAACCCCGCAGAAGGCATCATGGACCTGGGCAGTCTGCATGACAGTATCCAGAGAAGCACGCGTGCAAATGCAGTCAGCTATGACGGAAGTATTGTTGTTGGATGGCAGGACTACAATGGTCCGTGGAAATCGGCTGTATGGAGAAAAAATCCCGGCGGAGGATATTTTCCAAATGAATATTTATTGATCGACACAACAGGAAGCGCCACTGATGAATACAACCAGCTCGGAGAATGCAGTTGCATTTCAGGCGATGGAATCTGGATCGGTGGTTACGGCGATTATGCGAACAATGGACAGCCATGGATATGGAGCAGACCAACAGGTGTTGTTAACCTGGGAACATTACCCAATGCCGGACAGGGATTTGTATCAGGCATCAATACTAATGGTACAATGGCAGTGGGTTGGTTTGATGGCCAGCTCTGGGGCGATCCGCAAATCCCTTTCATCTGGACTTCTGCTTCAGGCATTCAGAATCTGAATGACTATATCCATAATGTCCTGGGGTTGTCTACCGGTCCTGTCATTGTTTATAGCGCAAGCTGCCTGTCGGAGAACGGCGGTTACATTGCAGGTTACGGGATTGACACCACTTCATTCCTCTATGCTACTTACAGGGTGAATGCGATACCTTCCGGTGTTAGCGAACTGAACATCTCAACAGGAATGAAAACATTCCCAAATCCGGTTACATCACAATTGACAGTTAGATTTGCGTCTGATGAATTTCATCAGATAAAAATAACTGACCTTGCCGGAAAAGAAATCAGGAGTTCCGAATTTACAGGAAGGCAAATCACGATTGAAAGAGAAACAATGAAAGCGGGAATTTATTTCTTACAGGCAACGGATCATCAGCAGCAAAGTGTTTACGCTAAAGTGATCGTGCAATGATAAAAGAACCTGTAATTACGAAAGCTTAATTCTCCGCCAGATTTTTTCCTTCACTCTTCCGTTTTTCATAACGGCATAAACCTTCGTCAAGGTATGAGAGGTATTTCTTGACATCTGGAGTATAGCCACGCGGCTTGGCAAGTTCTTTTCCTTTGTTGTCAAGCAGGATGTAATAAGGCTGGGAGTTTGTATTGTACACGCTTGCCTGCAAATCACTCCATTTATTTCCTGTGGTTCGGATCTTCTTTCCTGTGGTAGTTGAAATAGACTGCTGTGATTCCGGAAGCGGTTCTTTGTCATCAACGTACAATGAGATGAGGACATAATCACTGCTCAGCCGCTTCAATACTTTTGGATCACTCCACACATTGTCTTCCATCTTGCGGCAGTTCACGCAACTCCATCCTGTAAAGTCAACCAATACCGGCTTACCCTGAGCCTTCGCGTAACGCATGCCTTCATCAAAGTCATGAAAGCAGACCAAGTCATGCGGACATTCACCGGCATCCCCTGTTCTCCATTCTTTATAAAACTCCGGTGGAGGAAAACCGCTGATGAGTTTCAACGGTGCGCCCCAGAGGCCGGGCGTGAGATAAAGTGCGAAGGAAAGTGAGATGATGGCGGTTAGCAGACGGCCTATGCCTATATGAGTCACTTCACTATCGTGGTTGAAACGCAGCTTTCCCAACAGGTAAAATCCCATCATGGCAAAAATGATAATCCATATCACAATGAATACCTCCCGCTGCAAAATGCCCCAGTGGTATGCAAGGTCAACATTACTCAGAAACTTCAATGCCAGGGCCAGTTCTAAAAATCCCAGACATACTTTAACAGTGTTCAACCAACCGCCTGATTTAGGAAGTGAATTCAACCAGCCGGGGAACATGGCGAACAAAGCAAACGGTACTGCAAGTGCAAATGAAAATCCAAACATGCCGGCAACCGGTCCGATGTAACTTCTGCCATGCGCTGCTTCTACCAGCAAGGTTCCGATGATAGGACCAGTGCAGGAAAAAGAAACGAGCGATAAAGTAAATGCCATGAAGAAAATACCGATCAGTCCTCCCCTGTCGCTGGCCTGATCAGCTTTATTTACCAATGAACTTGGCAATGTTATCTCGAAAGCGCCGAAAAATGAAATGGCGAAGATGATGAAGATAACAAAGAAGAGCATGTTGAAGAAACCGTTGCTGGCAAGGTCATTCAGGGCATCACTGCCGAATGAAACGGTAACAAGCAATCCGAGTACTACATATATAACGATGATTGAAGATGCATAGATCAGCGCATTTATAATTCCTTTCTTCTTGCTACCACTGCGTTTTGTAAAAAAACTAACCGTCATCGGTATCATCGGAAACACGCACGGAGTAAGCAATGCAAGCAATCCACCCAGCATGCCCGCAATAAAAATCCCCCAGAAAGATTTATCGGTTGTGGCGCCGGAACCATCTTCAGAAATTCCGCATCCGGGTTCGAGTTCATTTGATGAACTGGCCGGATAAACAATTGCCGATGATGTATCAACCGGAACCTGTTCAGCTTTCGCCGGAAGCGTATCCTGAACTACAGGTGCAATCTCTGACTTACCACCCTCTTCCTTTTTTTCCTCGTGCTTAACAACTCCGATCTTAAACTCGAACGTTGTATCAAACATGATACATGACTCTTTGCATACTTGACCGAAAATGCTCCCCTTGATTGAAAAGCCGGATCGTTTCAGCTTGACCTTCTGCGTAAATGTCTGCTTGCCATCAAATGTAATCACGTCAACCTTGAATGTCTCATCATAAGAGCGGTGGCCTTTTGGTTCTTCTACTTTTCCAACCCGTTCGTAGTTGTTGTCTTTATCAAAAGTAAACTCCATAGGCAGCGGGCCGCCATCGGGAGTGAACTGTGAATAGATATGCCACTCCTCCTGGATATTCGCTTTGAATACCAATGTTGCTTCATCATTCCCCTTCTGCTCTACGCTGTACGTCCATTTTACCGGAGAAAGCAATTGGGCATTGGAAAAGTTGGCAAAGGAAAATATTGCCAGAAAGAGGATTAAGGATTTTCTCATCAAAATTATCCGGTGAAATAGTCTGCAAATTAAAGAAATTTCATGAAGATTTGCTGTAAAACATGGCCATTAACAAAACGATAACAGCTTAAATATCACATAAAAATATACAATTTGATCTCATCTGCCTGAAGTCAGTTTATATAAATGCGCTTTTACCTTTTTAAGGCTTCCTTTTCCAGATTGCTCAGCTGATTTTAGTGCCGCAATAAAAGCTGTGTCTTCCATTTCTTCTGTTGAAAGGGTTGAAACTTCCTTTCTGAGCTTTTTCAATAAGTCAAGAAAAAATGCTGCTTCAGATTTAGAATTTGTAGGTATTACGATATATTGCATAGTCTGTTTTAATTAGCCAAAGATACACATCTAAAATGTCTTACTCAAACCAATCAAATACCTCACTAATCCTCAATTTTGGCTTCGCACCTTCTGCAATATCCCTTTTAATTTTTCCGCTATCCATACATACGATGCGGTCCCCGTATCTCAAGGCGTCTTTTATTTGATGGGTTACAAATATTACCGTCAGATTAAATTCCTTAATGATCATATCTGCCAGTTCAAGGATCAAGGCCGAGGTCTTGGGATCAAGTGCCGCCGTGGGCTCATCCATTAAAAGTATTTTTGCTTCTTCTTTTCCTGTTTGCACCGGAATCACAGCCATAAGTAACGTCAATGCCTGTCTTTGTCCTCCCGACAAAGTTCCCATTGGCTGGTCAAGCTTGTTTTCAAGCCCCAATCCCAACATCGTGATTTTTTCCTTCACCAATTTCCTGAAGGCCTCCCCTGTTCCAATCCTGAATTTCTTTTTTTCCATTCTTAAAGAAGCAAGCCGGAAATTTTCAAGCACTGTAAGTTCCGGCGATGTTCCCATCATAGGATTTTGAAAGATGCGAGCAATCCATTTGCTGCGTTCAAAATCGCTGACGTGCGTAATATCTTTTCCATTGATCATGATTTGCCCATCATCAGGTTTTGCGGTTCCTGCCAGCATATTGAGCAAACTAGATTTGCCCGAGCCGTTGGAGCCTACAACAACAACAAAACTTTTTTCAGGGATGACAAGACTCACATCATCCAAAGCAACCACTGCATTTGGTGAACTTCTATTGTACGTCTTGCTGATATGCCTTAGTTCAATCATTCGCTTTTTTCAGATTTGGAATACTTACAACTAACAAAACAAAAGCAGCGACTACAAGTTTCAGATAGAGTGGATCAATTCCAATGCTTAAAGCAAAAGCAAGTATGAGACGGAAAATGACGCTGCCTGCTATTACGGCAATGAGTTGCACGTAAATGCTTTTCACATTGAACGTCTTTGAAAATATTTCACCTATCATCACAGACCCCAATCCCAGTATGACAATACCAATGCCCATGTTGATGTCTGCAAACCCTTGTATCTGCGTGATGAGAAAACCGCTCAATGCTGTCAGACCATTCGCAAGCCCAAGGCCGATTATTTTCATGCGGTTCGTGTTGACACCCAAAGCACGTATCATACTTTCATTGTTTCCCGTGGCACGCATGGCCAGACCAAAATCAGTTTTCAATACCCATCCTATCAACTGCCAAAGCAGAAGAACAAATAAAACCAACACAAATGCCTGCTGTGCAACTTCTCCATGAATAAAATTCGTGATTGAAAAAATAGTGGCAACGTCAATCAATGGGATGTTTGACCTTCCCATCAATGCAAGGTTCACACTGTACAATGCCGTCATAACCAATATCCCTGCGAGCAACGCATTTACCTTTAGCCTGGTATGAATGAAGCCGGTAATCCCTCCTGCAATAGCACCTGATAAAAATGCAGCAACAAAAATAACGGGCATTGATACATGTTGCGACAAGAGCACTGCCGTTACCGCTCCTCCGAGGGTGAAACTTCCGTCTGTAGTTATATCTGGAATATTGAATATGCGCATGGAAATAAAAATGCCCAGCGCAAGCGATGCAAATCCCAATCCCAATAAAACGGCGGTGAGGTAAAAGCTCATAACAGCAACGAAACTACTAAAATGTGATTCAATTATGATATAAATCAGTATTGTCCTATTTTTTGGTAATTAGTGTAAAATAATCTTTACGTTTGGAATTATTTTAACTTTCAGAGATGAACTGGGAAACCCTTATTTGCTTTGGCGATAGCATAACCGCCGGTGCGAGAAGTTACCTCGGTTATCCTGAATATTCCGGCGATTTATTATCATCAAAATTGAAAAAAGATTGGAATATCATCAACTACTCTGCGAATGGTCTCACTACAATCGGACTTGTGCGTTCAATTAACGAAAAATTTTCTTCACTCAGATCCTATGATGCCAGTATGATTAGTGTGCTCATCGGAACCAATGACCTAAAAGAAAACATCACAGGAGAAGAGTTTACGATTGCCTACTCTCAGCTGATAGTAAAGCTGAAACTGTTTTGCAGTGCAAATCACATTGTACTTATCAAAATACCCAGATTCACTGCAGGAATCATGTATCCTTATCACATTGACATGAATGAAAAACTGGATGTTTTCAACAATGTAATTGAAACAATTGCCGGCAAGCAAAAACTTAAAATTTTTGAGTTTGACCTTTCACAGGATGATTTTTTTGATGGCGTACACTTGAACGAATCCGGAAGCAAGAAATGTGGATTGCAACTGGCAAAATTTATTCTCAAGGACAAAGGAATTGACCTCTAGTAGTATGGCAAAAATTGCAGTGCTTACTTCCCGCTTTCCTTTTCCGTTGGAGAAAGGTGACAAGCTGAGAATTTACAACCAGGTGAAAGGTCTCTCCGAAAAACACGAAATACATCTGATTTCAGTCAACGACAAGAAAATCACCACTCAGCAACGTGAAGCATTGGCAACATTCTGCAAATCAATCCACGTATTTCGCATTGGTAAGCTTAGGCAGGCTTTCAATATCTTTTTAACAATTTTCAGAAAGATACCATTGCAAGTAGGCCTGTTTCATACCGGAAGCATTCACAAACAAATCAAAAATATTTTTAATGATTTGAAACCGGATGCCGTGTATTGTCACCTCATAAGAATGTCAGAATATGTCAGGGAGGAAAAACACCTGAAGAAAACCATTGATTACATGGATGCATTTTCCATCGGAATGAAAAGAAGGGCTGACATCAGCAATTCATTGCTCAAACCTATCTTGTTGATGGAATATAAACGGCTGGTCAGGTATGAACAGGATATTTTTAACGACATGGAAAAAAAAGTGATTATCTCTTCGCAGGACCGAGAAGCCATTGATCATCCTGATAAAAATAAAATTCAAATCGTGCCGAACGGAGTTGATTTCAACCAGTTCTTCCCTTCAGAAGCCAAAAAAAAATACGATCTTTTATTTACAGGGAACATGGGTTACCCACCGAATATCGAGTCCGCATACTATGCGGCTACGCAGATTCTTCCCATGATTCATAAAACTCACCCCGAAGTCACTTTGCTGATCGCTGGCGTTGATCCGCCAACCAAAATAAAAAAACTGGCAGGGGAAAAAATCTTTGTCATTGAAAAATTCAACCACATTCGAGAAGCATTTGCACAATCATCCGTCATGCTTGCTCCAATGTTGATCAGCATTGGCTTGCAAAATAAAATTCTGCAGGCCATGGCCATGAAGGTGCCATGTATCGTTTCGTCACTCGCCAATAATGCCATTGGCGCAACCATAGATAAAGAGATCATTGAAGCCAATTCCCCGGCAGAATTCGCTGCGGCATGGTCACTCCTAGCCGGAAGCAAAATGAAGTACGATTCCATTTGCGGGAATGCATTTCAGTTTGTAAAAAAGAAGTTTGACTGGAAATACCAGGACGAAAAACTGGAAAAAATTATCCTTTCTTGAAAAACTTTGTCATCGGCTTATTACACTTTCTTTTCGGGTTTGAAAATTATCTTTTTATATTTTCATGGCTGAAGATAGTTACCCTACAGTTTGATTCACGAAAGAAAGATTACCTGGAGTTTACGAAAATGATAACCCCACAAAGCAAGGTCTTGGTCATCGGAGCGAATACAGGTATCACAACAATCCCTATTGCAAAAAAACTTGTGGATGGAAATATTTTTGCCTTTGAGCCGGTGCCGCAAAATGTGAAAGTTCTGAAACGTGTCATTCATTACTTCCAGGCTGAAAACAAGGTTACCGTTTTTCAAACTGCGCTGGGAAATTACTCAGGGAAAATTAAAATGATCTTACCCGTCTGGCAATTCACGAAAAAGCATGGATTTGCTCATGTATTGGAGAGCAACGGCACACAGAATGAAAAGGGAATTATTTTATCAGGAACAGTGCTTCCCCTTGATGATATTGAAGAATTAAAATTAGTGAAGGTTGATTTCATCAAGATTGTCGCTGAAAATTACGAGTACAATATTTTTTCAGGGGGAAAAAACCTGATTCAACAAAGCAAACCCATCATCTACTGTGAACTCTGGAATAATGAACACAGGAAAAAAGTACTTGACCTTATTTTATCTTTCGGATATTCTATAAAAGTCTTTCGGAATGGCCAAATCTGCAGTTATGATCCTGCCATTGACCTGAAAAAAAACTTTTTATTTATCCCGTTTTAATTCCAGTAGTTTTCATTTGACTGATACAAACACAGAGTCAAAACTCATCGCAAACTGCTTTGCCTTCCCGGCATTGAATACCCTTCTCCTCGCCAACACAGCCTCAGGCTGCAACCCTTGAGTCGATCGTGTCTTCAAAAAAGTCGCCGCCTGTGCACCGCTCTGGTATCCCCATTGATACATATCTGCCCCGAAAGCCGCTACAGCACCGCGTTTTACCAATCCTTCCTCGCTGGTGAAGACAGGCACTTTTGCATCATCACAGCTTTTCACGATCACTTCCATGCTGGCAAAAACGGTATTGTCGGGCAAAGCAAAAAAAGCATCTATTTTTTTTCTGAGCAATGCCTGAACTACAAGCTGTGCTTCATTGCTGTTGTTCACAGGTAATTTTTCGAGTTGAAGTCCGAGTAAACCACATACTTTTTCAATCCTGTTCATGGCATCCACGCTCTGCGGCTCCGACTGATTATAGATGGTGCCGATCCTTTTAGCACCTGGAAGTACAGAGCGGATCAGCATCACAGCAGTATCAATGTATTCCAGCGTTTCATAAGTCCCGAACAGGTTGCGCGGCGGCCGCCCAAATTCATTGGTGAGCTTTGCAAGGTCTGGGCGCGGAGATACTGTCATAAAAATCGGAACCTCAGTGGTTCGTTTCACGGCAGTGATGGTTGCCAGGGTAGGACATGTGGCAATGAGATCAGGTTTTTGTGAAAGAAGATAATCACAGGCCTGTAAAAGCGTTGGTTGATCACCTTGGGCATTGCGGTAAATGATCTGCATCGACTGGTTATTTTCCCTGAAACCACTATCACTGAGTGCCATAAAAAAACCCTTCTTTGCCTCTGCAAGCGTTTCATCCTGAAGCAAATCCAAAAAAGCAACCACAGGAATTTTTGATTCCTCGCTTTTTTGCGGGGCAGAATTACATGCGCCGACGACCAGCAGAATGGCAACACAAAGTTTTTTCATGAAAGTATTTTGCCGGCAAGATACAGCATTGAGCGATCTGCATTGTTCAAAAAAAAGCTCCTGATATCAGTTATAATTCTTTAAAAGTGGTGCCATTTCGGACATGGCTTACCTTGATAGTCAAGATCTGCAGGGCCACCATCCCGATAACTCCCGACACATCGGGACGGGACCACGAATTATCACAAATTAACAAATACAAATTACTAATTTTTCGTGTGAATTAGTGTTATTCGTGGCCATTTCCTTTTCAACTTCTAAGACATATTGCCGGGAATTCATTCAAATAAAACACAAAAATTGGTAAGAATTCCCTGCATAATTGATGCTGAAAACTACCAATGATTTTCTATCTTCGCGTTCTTTTTATAGAATTATGGGAAAAATTCAAATGGTTGACCTTATCGGTCAATATGCTAAAATTCAGCCTGAAATTGACAAGGCCATACTGGATGTAGTCCGGTCTTCGGCATATATCAACGGGCCGGAAGTGAAGTCATTCCAGGCCGAGCTTGAGAATTACCTTGGCGTGAAACATGTGATCCCCTGTGCCAATGGTACCGATGCCCTCCAGATCGCCATGATGGCTTTGGGTCTGAAGCCGGGAGATGAAGTGATCACAGCGAGCTTTACCTATGTTGCAACGGCAGAAGTAATCGCACTTCTGCAACTCAAACCTGTTCTGGTTGATGTCCTTCCTGATACTTTTTTGATCGATCCGAAAGCCGTTGAACGCGCCATCACGCCGAAAACAAAAGCCATCGTGCCTGTTCATCTGTTCGGACAATGCGCCGATATGGATGCCCTGATGGACATTGCAAAACGCAACAACCTTTATGTAATTGAAGATACTGCTCAGGCTATTGGCTCCAACTACAATCTGAAAAACGGAACCATACAGAAAGCCGGAACCATCGGAACCATCGGATGCACTTCCTTCTTCCCGTCCAAAAATCTTGGTTGTTACGGTGATGGCGGCGCCATTTTTACCAATGATGATGAACTGGCAAAGAAAATGCGAATGATCGCCAACCACGGACAAAGCACGCTTTACTACCATGACGAGATCGGTGTGAATTCCCGCCTCGACAGCATTCAGGCTGCAATACTGCGCGTCAAACTCAGGCACCTCGATGAGTATGCTGCTGCCCGCAGAGCTGTTGCTGATTTTTATGACAAAGCTTTTGCAGGAAACAACAATATCACCACGCCTGCACGCACAAAAAACTCTGACCATGTATTTCACCAGTATACCCTTTTAATAAAAAATGCTGACAGAAATAAAGTGCGGGAACAACTTGCAGCTAAAGAAATTCCTTCCATGATCTACTATCCTGTTCCTCTTCATATGCAAAAAGCATATCGCGATGACCGGTACAAGCCGGGAGATTTTCCTGTCACAGAACAACTTTGCGCACATGTCCTGTCATTACCAATACATACTGAGATGAAAGAAGAAACGCTGAAGTACATTACCGATGCCGTTCTTGAAATTTTGAAACCTGAAGTTGCTGCTGTCTAATCAGCCGAAAAGTATTTTATGAAAATAGCAGTTGTTGGAACAGGATATGTTGGTCTGGTTACCGGTACCTGTTTTGCTGAAACCGGAAACCATGTTACCTGCGTAGATATCAATGAAGCAAAGGTGGCTCAACTTAAGAGAGGCGAAGTTCCTATTTATGAACCGCATCTTGATTTACTTTTTGATCGTAACATCAAACAAGGAAGGCTGACTTTTACCACTGATCTGGCAGAAGGAATAGCCGATGCGAAAATAATTTTCCTGGCTTTACCGACTCCTCCGGGAGAAGACGGTTCAGCTGACCTTAAGTATATTTTAAAGGTCGCTGAAGAACTTGGTCATCTTATTTTAGACTATAAAATCGTCATTAATAAAAGCACGGTTCCTGTTGGGACTGCAGAGAAAGTTCGTGTCAATATTTCTAAAAATTGCAAAGCAGAATTTGACGTAGTCAGTAATCCTGAATTTTTACGTGAAGGATTTGCTGTGGACGATTTCATGAAACCCGACCGCGTTGTGATTGGCACTTCTTCCGAACGTGCAAAGAAACTGCTGAATGAATTGTATGCGCCGTTTGTCCGCTCCGGAAACCCCATCTACTTCATGGATGAACGTTCCAGCGAACTCACGAAGTATGCAGCCAACTCATTTCTTGCGATGAAAATTACTTTCATGAATGAGATCGCCAATCTCTGCGAGCTTACCGGAGCAAATGTAGATAGCGTACGCGTCGGCATTGGTTCTGATGCCCGGATAGGAAAGAGGTTTCTCTTCGCAGGGATTGGGTACGGAGGCAGTTGCTTCCCGAAAGATGTACAGGCCCTTGTAAAAACTTCTTCTGATTACAAATACGATTTCTCGACTTTAAAAAGTGTGATGGGCGTCAACGATAAACAAAAGCACATTATCGTAGAGAAACTCAAGAACTATTTCAATGGAAATCTTTCCGGAAAAAAAATTGCATTGTGGGGTCTTGCATTCAAACCTGATACAGATGACATCCGCGAAGCGCCGGCATTGAATATTATCGAAGACCTGGTAAGCGCCGGCGCATCCGTTTCTGCATTTGACCCTGAGGCAATGAAAAATGTAAAACAACAGATCGGGGATAAAATACAATATGGCACCAATGAATATTCAATTTTGAAAGATGCTGATGCTCTCATTATAGCTACTGAGTGGAGCTTGTTCCGCACGCCGGAATTTGAAAAAATGAAATCGCTGATGAAACAGCCGGTAATTTTTGATGGCAGAAATCTCTATGATCTGAAACAAATGGAAGAGCTTGGATTTTATTACAATAGTATCGGACGTGCAGTTGTGAATTCAAAAGGATAATTCTAAAACAAAAAATTGTGAAACGAATTTTAATAACCGGTGCCGCCGGATTTCTCGGTTCAAATCTTTGCGACAGATTTATCAGCGCCGGATATCAGGTAATCGGAATGGACAACCTGATCACGGGTTCCATGAAGAACATCGAGCATTTGTTCAAGCTGAAAGAATTTGAATTCTATCACCATGATGTTTCGAAGTTTGTAAGTGTACCAGGTCCGCTGGACTACATTCTGCACTTTGCTTCTCCTGCAAGTCCAATCGATTATTTAAAAATTCCGATCCCAACTCTAAAGGTGGGTTCTCTTGGAACACACAATCTCCTTGGTTTGGCAGTGGCAAAGAAATCACGCATTCTCGTTGCCTCTACAAGCGAAGTATATGGCGATCCACAGGTGCATCCGCAAAACGAAGACTACTGGGGAAACGTGAATCCCGTTGGTCCGCGCGGCGTGTATGATGAAGCAAAAAGATTTCAGGAAGCAATGACCATGGCCTACCACAATGTACATGGCATCGAAACACGCATCATCAGAATATTCAATACCTATGGGCCTCGCATGCGGCTGAATGACGGGCGTGCATTGCCGGCATTCATCGGACAAGCGCTGCGCGGAGAAGATCTCACCGTTTTCGGCGATGGAAGCCAGACACGTTCTTTCTGTTATGTTGATGATCTCGTCGAAGGCATTTACAGACTGCTCCTGAGTGATTACTTTATGCCAATGAATATCGGCAACCCTGATGAAATAACCATCAAAGAATTTGCAGAAGAAATTATCAAGTTAACAGGCACCAGTCAGAAGATAGTCTACAAACCATTACCTCAGGATGATCCAAAGCAACGGCAACCGGATATCACCAGGGCAAAAAAGATTCTGGGATGGGAACCAAAAGTGTCCCGCGAAGAAGGTTTGAAAAAGACACTCGAATATTTCAAGAGTTTACCGAAAGACGAATTGTATAAATCAACGCACCTCTGAATATGGAAAACGCAAAAGAATATACTGCCGATAAAACCGCTGTCATTGACGAAGGATGCAAGATCGGCAATGGCACCAAGGTTTGGCATTTTACACACATCATGAGCGATGCAGAACTTGGTGAAAATTGTAACATAGGACAAAATTGTGTGATCTCTCCAAATGTAATACTTGGCAAGAATGTTAAAGTTCAGAATAACGTTAGCATTTACACCGGGGTAATCTGCGAAGACGATGTTTTTCTCGGCCCATCAATGGTGTTTACCAATATCAACAACCCGCGAAGTGCCGTTATCCGGAAAGGTCAATATCTTAAAACGCTTGTGAAACGCGGAGCAACGATTGGCGCAAACGCAACAGTTGTCTGCGGGCATACAATCGGCGAGTTTGCTTTCATCGGAGCCGGCGCAGTTGTTACCAAAGATGTACCACCGTTTGCACTGATGGTTGGCAACCCTGCGCGTCAAACAGGTTGGATGAGCGAGTATGGACATCTTCTGAAATTTGATGCAAATGGAATTGCATTGTGCCCAGAAAGCAAACAGGAGTATAAACTTGAAGGAAAAAAAGTTACACGGATAAAATAAAGATTATAAAGTGGCTGAAGCGCTGAATAAAATAATTAAGATGGCTGTGGTTGGAGCAGGTCATATCGGCAAGAGACATGCTGAAATGATCCGCAGAAATTCTGAAGCTCAGCTGGTGGCTATGTGTGACATCAGGCCAAAGGAAGATCTCGGACTGGAAGATGACGTTCCATTCTTTGCGACTATTGACCAAATGCTTGAATCGGGAATTGAAATTGATGTCGTAAATATTTGCACACCGAACGGATTGCATGCCGAACATGCGCTCAAAGCCCTGGAGCATAAAAAACATGTCGTAGTTGAGAAGCCGATGGCGCTCAGGGTTGCCGATTGTGAGAAAATTATTTTCAAAGCACTCCAGGCTTCACGGCATGTTTTCTGTGTGATGCAAAACAGGTACTCCCCTCCTTCTGTTTGGATCAAAGACATCATTGAAAAAAAACTGCTAGGAAAAGTTTTCATGGTTCAGTTGAATTGCTACTGGAACCGTGATGAAAGATATTACAATGGAAAAAACTGGAAAGGCAGTGCCGACCTCGATGGCGGAACCTTGTTCACTCAGTTCTCCCATTTCATCGACATCATGTACTGGCTATTCGGCGACATCACTGAACTGCAGGGAAAATTTGCAGACTTTAACCACCATGCACTTACGACCTTTGAAGACTCAGGATTTGTTTCATTCAATTTTACCAATGGCGGAATGGGAAGTCTGAATTATTCAACTTCCGTCTGTGATAAAAATCTGGAAAGCAGCATTACGATCATCGGAGAAAACGGCAGCGTGAAAATTGGCGGACAATACATGAACGATGTAGAGTATTGCCATATCAGAAACTACACAATGCCGCAGCTTGCAAAATCAAGTCCGGCGAATGATTACGGAGGATACAAGGGCTCCGCAGCCAATCACCATTTTGTAATGGAGAATGTGATTGATACGCTGAAGGGCAGAACCAGTGCCACTACGAATGCAATGGAAGGAATGAAGGTGGTGGATATTATTGAACGCATATATTCGCTGCGGGATTTGAAGAAGTTAAAAGGCAAAAGCCTGCCCGAATCACGGAGAGAGGCGGGTTAAAAGTCATAAGTTATAAGTCACAAGTCATAAGTCACAAGTCA
>CAYHHK010000030.1:0-17044 GCA_964356415.1 uncultured Flavobacteriales bacterium | reverse complement strand
GAGAGGCGGGTTAAAAGTCATAAGTTATAAGTCACAAGTCATAAGTCACAAGTCAAAAGTCAAAAGTCAAAAGTCATAAGTTATAAGTAATAAGTAATAAGTAATAAGTTAAAAGCCTGCCCGAATCACGAAGTGAGGCGGGTTAAAAGATTAGGAATATGTATCAGGAATTAATAGACAAGAAAAGCAAACTTGCAGTGCTGGGCTTGGGTTATGTTGGACTTCCAATAGCACTGGAATTCGCAAAGAAGATCAAGGTGATCGGTTTTGATATCAGTGAGCCTCGCATTCAGAAGATGCAGAACAAAATTGACCCAAGCGGTGAACTGCTGCCGGAAGCATTTGAAGGATGTGATATTGAATTCAGCTCAAATGCCGAAAAGCTCCGCGAAGCAAATTTTTATATTGTTACCGTTCCCACGCCAATTGATGAACACAACCTCCCTGACCTGAAACCAATCCTTGGCGCAACACGCTACATAGGTAAGGTTTTGAAGAAAGGTGACTATATTGTTTATGAGTCAACCGTTTATCCGGGTTGTACTGAGGAAGACTGTATTCCTGTTCTTGAAGAATTATCAGGTTTGAAATTTATCAAGGATTTTAAAGTGGGATATTCACCTGAGCGCATCAATCCCGGAGACCATGAGCATACCATTTCAAAAATATTAAAAGTGGTTTCGGGATGCGATGAAGATTCATTGAACCAAATTGCACAAACTTATGAGATCATTGTCAAAGCCGGCGTACACAAAGCACAGTCGATCAAGGTTGCAGAGGCAGCCAAGATCATTGAGAACACCCAACGTGATGTGAACATTGCATTGATGAATGAATTGTCCATCATTTTTAATAAAATGGGAATCAATACCTACGACGTACTTGCCGCTGCCGGAACGAAATGGAATTTCATGCGCTTCCAGCCAGGGCTCGTTGGTGGACATTGCATTGGTGTGGATCCTTACTACCTTACTTACAAAGCTCAGGAACTCGGCTACCATGCCCAGGTGATCAACAGCGGACGGTATGTGAATGACAGCATGGGATTTTATGTTGCCAAGCAAACCGTAAAAAAAATGATAGCCGTGGGAAAAGATTTGTCGAAGGCAAAAGTGCTTGTGATGGGTGCTACGTTTAAAGAAAACGTAGAAGACATCCGCAATTCAAAAGTAGCCGATGTTGTAAAGGAGCTCCTCTCTTACGGAGTACACGTGGAAGTAACCGATCCGAAAGCCGATAGCGCCGAACTTAAGCACGAGTATGGGTTTGAACTCATTCCAAAAATCGGAAAAGAATACGATGCCGTAATCGTAGCAGTGAACCACAATGAATTTACCGGACTTGATGAAGCATATTTTAAATCTATTACAAACAAAGATGCACTCATTGTTGACCTGAAAGGAATTTATAAAGGGAAGTTTATGGATATTGCTTACTGGAGTTTGTAGTTATCCCGAAGAATAACGAATAATTACAAACGAACGCCCGATTACCATCGGGCTGAACAAGCCTACTAATACCAAAATCTATTATAATATATTCTAATGCTATTAGTAACTTTTCTCAATTATTTTGGACTAAATAGTTATTCACATGATATTAGAGAGTTTATTACTAATCATGTGGCTATTCTTACCAATTATTGAAAAAGAAGAAATTCTTAAAATCGAACTACTCCTTGCCTATTGCTTTTCGGCTGTATATTTTCTCCACTTGGCAAGTACTGCTACGAAATCTGGAGCCAGTTTTGACTCGAAAAACATTTCCTTCCGGCTACGTGGGTGGATAAACCCGATAGTAGCAGCATGCAGGGCTTGACGCGGAATCATCTCAAAACAATTTTCGACAAACTGTTTGTATTTCGTAAAGGTGGTTCCTTTTAAAATTTTATCACCTCCGTATTCATTGTCATTGAAGATGGGATGGCCAATGTGTTTCATGTGGACTCGGATCTGGTGCGTACGTCCTGTTTCCAGTTTGCATTTGATTAGTGTTACATAACCAAACCGCTCAACAACCTCATAATGTGTAACAGCATGCTTGCCGTAATCTCCATTAGGAAAAACATCCATGACCTTTCTGTCTTTAAGATTGCGGCCGATGTTACCTGTGACAGTTCCTGATTCAGTTTTAAAATCGCCCCATACAAGTGCAAGGTAATTGCGGTGAATCGTCCGTTCAAAAAATTCTTTTGCAAGTGCATTCATGGCCAGTTCCGTTTTCGCGATCACCAGAAGGCCCGATGTGTTCTTGTCAATGCGGTGAACCAGCCCTGGACGATGCATCATAGTTGGATTCTGCGGCAGATTCTGAAAGTGATATGCGAGTGCATTTACAAGTGTTCCTGAGTAATGACCGTATGCCGGATGTACTACCAAACCTGGCGGCTTGTTGACTATGATAATATCTTCGTCTTCAAAAATAATATCGATGGGGATGTTTTGGGGAATGACTTCAAACTCCCTGACCGGCTCAGGCAATACAATGACTATCTCGTCATTGGGCTTTACTTTGTAGCTGGAACGCACCGGTTTCCCATTCACCAGGATACAATCAGCATCGCAGGCATTTTGTAAGCGGTTACGTGATGAGTTTTCAATGCGGCTCATCAGGTACTTATCAATGCGCAAGGGCGTCTTCCCCTTCTCTACGGTGATTCGGTAATGCTCGTAGAGTTCTTCCTGTTCGGAGGTTTCAGATGTATCGGGTGAATCGGATGTGTTTTTCAAAATAAATGGGGTTTAAATGTCACGCAAAGGCGCAAAGCCGCAAAGAATTAATTTTCCAATATACCTTTGCGTGCCTTGCGCCTTTGCGTGAGATTATTCTTTTTTATTCTCTCAATGCTGAATGATAAGTTTCTTAACTTCGGAATAATTATTCCTGGAGTCTATAATTCGAATCAGGTAAACACCTTCAGGTATTGATGTTACATCCAATTCAGCCGCCCCCCCCATAATTGCGTTTGGAAATAATCTATCAAGCACATTTTGACCCAATACATTATAAATGGAAATCGAACTCATTGCTAACTGCCTACTGCCAACTGTCAGCTTATTTTTTGAAGGATTCGGGAAAATATCAAATTGAGATTTGTGTTGTGCAATTTCGTTTACTCCAATGGTGAGCTTCTTATTAAATATCGGACGCATCATCCACGAACCATTGATTGTTGATTGCACCCATTGATTATTATAATTTAGAAACATTTTGGTGTGGGAATCAGTGTTGTGGTCTACGCCGATACCGATTTCAGTGATTGAACTTTGAATGATGCCGATGTAATTAGTGCCTGCATTCACCCATTGTGCAGTGTCAAAATAATAATCTACAAAACCATTGATGGAATCATTGTTTGCCGGCTTGTTGTCAATGCTTTGGTGGACGAGCACATCATTGTTGCTTCCAAGCGTTAGACTATTCCAAAGGCAAAGTGAAAACAAATCCTGGTGTACATTTTTTCCCCATGGATTAAAATAGATGGAGATGCCAAGCAATGAGTCTGCCATCTTCACATCAAACTGATAGGCATATTTCGTATAAGCAACGTGTACACCGGTGGCGGATTCTGCAGAGCCGTCATCGTATGCATAGTAATTGTAAAAATGCTGTGTGAAATCACTTTTATCATTTGAAGAATCACCTGCAGCAAGACCGGAGAATGAATGCCTGATCGTAAAATCTGTCATGTCGCCTGAAGTAACATCAAACAATTGCGGTGCAAGTCCAATGTTGAAACTATCAGTTGTGTTTTGAGTCGGGTTTAAGTCCGGTTGAGATTGTCCGGTGAAAATAATTGCCCCGGACATGTTTCTTACTGTATCATTCAGTGTGAGCGAAGTGGATCCGGTGAAGGTGTATAGTCTGACTTTGTCATCGATATTTGTTTTTACAGGATTCCTTCCTGCTGCTACCTCACTCTTGTAATGAGCATAAGGCATCGCAGTAAATTCTTCCAGGTAAGATTGAACAGGGAACAACAGTGCGATTTCTTTCAGTGGCTGTGTAGCTGACTCATTTGCCTTCAATTTCACATAGTCAATATTCCAATGATCACGGTTGCCATTTGGAGTGGCATAGTTGTAAAACCGAAATTGAAATCCGCTCCAGAAATAATTTACGTTGGCGACATTGATTCTGACTTCGCTGAAAGGAGCCAAAGCAGTTCCACCGGCAACCCAGATATTTACCCAATCCGAATCAACACCATTGAATGAATAGAATTGAAGCACGAGCGAATCTCCATCTTCAGGCTCATCGCCAAGGCCCTGTGGCTGATAATAAAAGCTGAAATACACAGAATCTCCTGCAGAAACTGCAGACAAGTCAATGGGCTGAGAAGTAAGGTAATCGCAAATCACAGGTGTTGCAGAAGTGCTGTTGCTGTCATGAGGCTCACCAAACTTATTGATACCATCAAACGTGGCAACACCAATGGTGACGGGCGTATCACAATATGTCTTGTTGATAAATGCATCACTGTCCACCCATAACTGCGTATTGGGGAAGATGCCTTGTCCTGAGAAATCATCCTGAAATGGTAATGACAAAACACTGCTTGCTGTCCTTAATTGCGACGGATCAGCAACTGGATTTTTCTTCAGGTATTCTTTAATTACAGGGTTTGATGAAAGCGGAAATTCTACTTCCTGCGCAGCTGCACAAAAAACCAAAAAACTCAAAAGTAAAACAGATATAAAAAACTTTGTATTCATTATCAGGAATTATTAAAGAATAAAACGAAGAGCCAAATTAGCCTCCCTCACCCCTTCACCTAAAGGGTGCCACGCGCCGGGATTCCAATTAAGATTAGTAAGTTCTTTGGCTAAGTTTTTCATGCAACAAAATAAATTACCGGAGAAATATATCAACTGCTTCACCCTGCTTAATGGTTGCGCTGCCATCGCTTTCAGGATTTTGTTTGTATACTTTGGCATTTTCCTCATTCTTCACTCCGGGGTCAAAGGTAATGGTTCCAATGTTAAGAGAAGACCCTTTCAGTACAAACAGGGCTTCTCCCTTTGTAAGCGAAACCAGGTTGGGAACAGGGACCTCTGAGTTTCCAAGGCCATCACCAAGGATAAGGTCAATGGCTGAGCCCTTGAATATTTCAGTACCGGCTGCAATATCGCGCCCTTTGTATGTTTGGCCGAGCACTGCATTCTTCGCAAGGTCTGGCTTGTATATCGTCTGCCCTACCCTTAAACCAAATGTCTGTAATATTGCCTCTGCCTGGCGGTATGATACATCAATGAGGTCGGGCATTTTTACTTTTGGTGGCCGGGAAGAATTCACGGTAAGGTAAATTGTCCTGTTCTCTTTCACCTTTGAATCCGGCTTAGGGTCCTGCTCGATCACTGTACCGGGAGCTTTTCCATCTTCGAATAACGAATCCACAATTTTATACTGAAGGTGTTTATCCTGAATAAACCGCACAAGCTTTTCTTCAGTCAACCCGCGAACATCAGGAACGGTTATGCTTTCGCCATGGTGGGTGTAATTATTCAGCCAGTTATACAACAAGAACAAAGAAACAAAAAGCAGCACTGCCATGCTGATAAAGCTGTACAAAAAAGTTTTGCTTTTTATAAAATCTCTTAAGCTTCCTAACATCGGCTATTCATAATTGGTCTTCAGTTTAGTTTCCTGTGCATGTCTTTCGAGGGCAAGGGTGATGAGCCTGTCTATCAATTCCGCATAGCCAATGCCACTCAGTTGCCACAACTTCGGATACATGCTGATGCTTGTAAATCCGGGCAAGGTATTTATTTCATTGAGTACAAAGTCTCCGTCTTCTTTGAGGAAAAAATCCACACGAGACAATCCTTCGCAGCACAATACCTTGAATGCTTTGATGGCTTGCTGCTGCACATTTTTTATTTCTGATTCAGTGAGTTGCGCCGGCGCAGAAAGCAATGCACCTTTTTCATCAATGTATTTTGCCTTGTATGAGTAAAAGCTGTCCTGCGGAATTACTTCTCCGGGAACAGATGCAATCACGTCTTCATTGCCGAGTACAGCCACTTCAATTTCCCTTCCTTTGATGCTTTCTTCAATAAGCACTTTTCTGTCGAAGTGAAAAGCTTCATCGAGTGCTGTTTTAAATTCTTCAGCGGAAGTTACTTTACTTACACCTACTGACGACCCTGCGTTTGCAGGTTTCACGAACATGGGCAAGCCGAGTTCTTTTTTCACGCTTTCGAAATCCAGTCCGGCAACATCCCTTTGAGTAACGCACTTCCACTTAGCAACTGCTATCCCTGCATCCCTCCACAAACGTTTTGCAACGTCCTTGTCCATGCCCATTGCAGATCCCATAACGCTGCACCCTACAAATGGCAAATTCAATAATTTGAGGAGCCCCTGTATTGTTCCGTCTTCTCCATTTGAACCATGTAACACGGGAAAAACCACATCCACAGAACCAATTGTTTTGCCGCTGGAAACATTCAGTAGCATACTGCTTGATTCAGTTGGAATGAGCGTCACCTCTACGTTGCTGTTATTAAGCTTGATCAGCTTCGGATTATTGTCATTCAGAAGATAATGTGACTGGTCATTCAGGTACCACTTGCCGCTTTTATCTATGCCGATCAGCTGCAGTTCATACTTGTCTTTATCAATAGCATTGATCACGCTTTTCGCGGATTGCAATGACACTTCATGTTCGGCAGACTTTCCGCCGAAAAGGATTGCAACTTTTATTTTCTGATTTGGATTCATTGGTTGAATGGTTGATTAAGTTTATTAGTTGAATCGTTCATTCATTGTAAACCGGTAGCATTTTTACCAATTCACATATCAACCAGTCAACTCAATTAACCAACCGCAAAGTTAATTTTTACAAGGCATGTGGTTTACGTCGAAAAAATCTTTTTCAGAAATAGAATGTTAATACCAAGTACTAAGTACTAATATGAACGAATGTACTAAGTACTAAGTACTAATATGTACGAATGTACTAAGTACTAATATGTACGAATGTACTAAGTACTAAGTACTAATATGTACGAATGTACTAGGTTCGAATATTTGTAAATTCGCAATTATTCGTATTTAGTACTTAGGATAGCAAACATAGTACTTCTCCACCGGCTCACTCATGGAAATGATGTTCAAAGTATCAGCTGCCTGGGCAATGTCTTTCACCGTGCCATCTTTGAAAAGAATATTGATCTTGTCGCTGCGGCTGCTGTAAGCATTGTTGACAAGCTTTCCCTCAATTACAAAGTAATCGCAATCTTCGTCATTCAATCCGAGTCTGGCCTTGACTGTCTCCTTAATATCTTTCATTTCCCTCTCCGTAAACGACGTTTCCCTGATTATTATTTTAAAAAGATTACGGTTTATGATGGCTTTGCAAAGTTCACTGAGTACTTTGTCTGGATGCGAACACCAAACCTTTACGGAGGAAGTAATATCGCTGTCATCGAGCAATGCAAATGTATCCAGCAATGCAGGATCAGAAATAAAATCCGCTTTTGAAAAATCATTTGCAAGGAAGAGCTTGAATGAAGGCGTGCCGAATAATTCATGTCCCTGTTTTGCCAGTAGTCTTGCACGTTTGAGAATATTGATCAACATTCCTTCTGCACTTACCACAGTTTTATGAAGGTACACTTGCCAGTACATCAGCCGTCTTGCAACAAGAAATTTTTCGATGGAATAAATTCCCTTTGCTTCAATGGCCAGCTGATCATTGTGCACTTCCAGCATTTTGATGATGCGGTCCTGAGAAACAACGCCTTCTGAGACTCCGGTAAAAAAGCTGTCGCGGCATAAATAATCCAGGCGGTCCATGTCGAGCTGACTGGATACCAGCTGATGCAGAAATTTTTTCGGGTACTCATCCCTGAAAATTTTTATCGCCAGTGAAAGTCTTCCGCTAAAATCCCTGTTCAGCTTATCCATCATCAGCACTGAAAGTTCTTCATGCCTTATGCCGCTTGCAATGCTGTCTTCCAGCGCATGCGAAAAAGGACCGTGGCCGATGTCATGGAGAAGAATGGCAATGATGACCGCTTCCTCCTCTTCTTCCAAAATGAAATGCCCTTTTGATTTGAGCACATCAATTGCCAGGTGCATCAAATGCATTGCTCCCAGCGCATGGTGAAACCGCGTATGGTTGGCTCCGGGATACACAAGGTGCGTCATTCCCAGTTGCCTGATCCTTCGCAAACGCTGAAAATATGGATGCTGGATCAGTTCCATTACCCGCTCATTGGGCATGGTAATGATTCCATAAATGGGATCGTTGAGAATTTTGAGGGAGGACATCGTGGGCGAAGATAATCGTTGGCCTTTAATCGTTGACCGTTAACTGTTATTCGTTATTCAATAACCGTTACTCGATAACCATTAATGGTTATTCATTGACCATAACTGAAACCAGATAAAAACAATAAGTTCTTCTTTAGCATTTAGGTCATTTGGAATCTGAATGTTCATAAAATAGCCAACGCCTTGCTTATGAATTTTGAATGCCCGCCTTATAGAAAAAAAATAAAGTACGGTGTCCCGCCTTGCCCATCAATGAGAGATTTTACATTTATTATCATTTTTTGTTAAATATTTAAAATTCTGTATTTTTATATTGTAAAATGTTTAATTTCACTTCAAATAAATAATCCCATGGTTGAATCACAAACAATGTTCAAAGCGAAAGTCCGCTGGGGCCAACTGACAACAGCCAACTCCAACCTTGATGGTTTAACGGGGGCATACGTTAACGTGGTCACTGGCGGTGGCAATGGAACTTTAATAAAAACA
This sequence comes from uncultured Flavobacteriales bacterium, assembly GCA_964356415.1. Taxonomy (GTDB): domain Bacteria; phylum Bacteroidota; class Bacteroidia; order AKYH767-A; family 2013-40CM-41-45; genus JAPLDB01. The sequence continues at coordinate 8,275 of CAYHHK010000030.1, read as the reverse complement.
ATAATTATTAAAGGAACTGTAAGCACTACGCAAGATGGTATGATAAGACTATTCATAAAGTCGGGATCCAATGTCACATTAATAATGGAAATACCTATTCCGATTGTTACTAAATCTGCTAGGGATTGCGCATATTATAATGTCCTACCCTTAAATTATGCTTTGCAAGCTAATGAACTATTAATTGCATCAACCGAAAATAGTAATTCATTTAATGTCATAGCTGAATGTCTCGATTGGTCATATGCAGGTCCTGCTCCAGACTTTGATAATATTCAATATTTAGCAAATACTTCTGGGAATAAAATTTCTGTTGCAAATTTAAATTTTATGGAACTGGAACCATCGTCAAAATATTCACTGCAGATGGTGTTACGACCGGCGTTGCAGGATGCGAAGTGAATTCAATAGTCATTAAGGCTTTAGGAGCAGTTACCCCAGGAATGGTCCGTTTATTCTTCAATGATAATAAAATTGGCGCTGCCTCAATTTTGTTTTGTGAAGTAATAATTCCGGCCGTAACACAAACAAATGTTAATGCCTCTTTTACCCATCAAGTAATAGTAGCAGGAAGCTTAGTTATACAGAGTGGGTATTCTATCATGGCATCTACTGAAAATGCTGAAAATTTTGCTGTCACAATTAATGGTGAAGATTGGCTGTATCCATAATTCTTTAATTTTATTAAATAAAATTGATATAATGTAAAACCATTTTATATGTGCAAAAATGTAAACATTTCCTTGATTTTAGACTCCAATCTTCCTACTGCGAAGCAAAAACTCATTTTGGGTGAATCAAGCCAAAAAAATTCAATTCATTCATCAGTATTTAATGTGAACCACAACGGTGCAGTTGGATCAAATGAACGATATAATGTTTATTATGATGGTCATTCTGGAGGTTGCCGTGTTGTAACTTGGGATAATGCAGGGCATTTAGTTAGTGTACAATTCGGGTGGTTTGTTACAATGTTAGGCAACGGAGCACTTGCATGTCAAGTTGGTAATCAATATTTCATTGAATAGTTAGGCATATCAATTACTAAAAGTCTTTTTCAACATTCCAACTCTATTAATAATTAAACTTTTATGTATTAATTTTTACTAATAATTCCTTTGAAAGTCTTTTTATTTTTTCTTTTACAATTAATTTACTATTCTACAACAATTGCAGTTGAACCTGATAGTGTTTATTACAAAACCAAGGTGAATAAAATTATTGAAAAAATAAATAGTCGAAAACATTTACCCAATAGTTTAATCCCGCTATGGGACGCGTTTTCCCCGAGTGACAAACAAAATTCATGGCAGTTAAATTTAATAAGAGATAGTGTTGACTTATTCGATTCAATTGTAATAACAATTACTATTCATAAAAATGATTTTTCTAAAGATATTGACATAGTAGAAGAATCCTATATCAGTGCTTATAAAAGAGAAATTTGGGGATATTCTATAAACCAAGAAGGTAAAATAATTTTGGGTTATAGAAAGGGGCTTGCTGAGAACAATTTTATATATGAAATAAATTCCAATTTTTCAGAGTCTATTAACTTACCAGATTCAACGTATAAAAAAGCCAGCACTGATATACTTAAACAATATTATTCGAAAGCAGAAATCATAGTTAATGAGTTGTACGAATTATTGTTCTTGCCCAAGCAATAATTGCCATAAGAAAATGGGAGGTTTATTCAAAATAGGGACTATTCGTTTATTTAATTTATTTGTTACCTGAATATTCCTTCCATACTTCCTTTCATTTTCTAGGTCTAATAGTCATCAGCTTTTCAAGAAAGATTTTTATATAATGATCTTAAGCGCCTGCCAATGCAGGACATTAAACGTTTTTTGCATTGCATTAGACAGAATGAAAATGGGAAAGAAAACTTCTTATGGCTACAGCAGAGTTTTATACCGATCAATTTCCTTGTAACTTTGCACAGTGGTATATCTCCATTATCTGGAACATTAACCAATACCTGATATAAGCACAGGGATAAAATTAGAAAGTTCTTTGGTTAGCAGTTAGGCTGTTACGATTTCAACGCAGTTAAAGTATGTTAATCAGTGAATCTTTCCGCTTCCCAATCGTTTCTCATTAAATACTAAAAGAAAACCCATGAATCGAAACATCTTTGCTAATTTTGACCGTCTGCAAAAAAGCCCGGAAGTGACCGGGACTGACACGCTACTTATGGACAAAGTGAAAATTCTCTGGGCTGATGATGAAATGGATTTATTGAAGCCGCATATTTTATTCTTGCAGGAAAAAGGATATGATGTAACAACGGTTACTAATGGAAAAGATGCAATTGATAAATTCTCCGCCAATCCATATGATATAATTTTTCTGGATGAAAACATGCCAGGAATTTCAGGTATTGAAACTTTGTCGCAGATGAAAAATATCAATGCCGAAATTCCGATCGTCATGATAACCAAGAGTGAGGCGGAAGAAATTATGGAAGAAGCCATAGGCAGTAAAATTTCCGACTTCCTGATCAAGCCGGTCAATCCAAATCAGATCCTACTGTCCATTAAAAAGAACCTTGAGAACAAAAGGCTGATCAGCGAAAAGACAGCCACCAACTACCAGCAGGAATTCCGAAGCATCAGCATGAACCTGAGCGACAAGCTCACCTGGAAAGAATGGAAAGACGTTTATCGTAAACTGGTATATTGGGAACTCGAGCTTGAGAAAAGTTCAGATGAAAGCATGTATGAGATACTCACCTCTCAAAAAAGCGAAGCCAATATTCTCTTTTCAAAATTTGTTGAAACGAATTATGTAAAGATGCTCAAAGCAACGGATGACACAGTGCCTGTGATGAGCCACCAGTTGATGAAGAAAAAAATTCTTCCTGTGGTAGATGCTGCACCGGAACCGCTTTTCATGATCCTGATCGACAACCTCAGGTATGACCAGTGGCGCATCATTCAGCCGATGATACTTGAATATTTCAGGCTGCAGGAAGACGATCTGTACCTGGGTATTTTACCTACTGCAACGCAATATGCAAGGAATGCAATCTTCGCCGGCCTCATGCCATCAGAGATCGAACAACGTTTTCCAAACCTGTGGCTGAACGACGAAGAAGAAGGCGGAAAAAACATGCATGAAAAAGAATTTCTTGCCGACTGCCTGAAACGATTCAGGAAAGAATACAAACATTCTTATGTAAAGATCACCAACAATGCCGACGGGAAGAAGATGGTTGACGAAATTCATTCGAAGATGGAGAACAAGCTGAATGTGATCGTTTATAATTTCGTTGACATGCTTTCACATGCCCGGACAGAAATGGAGATGATCCGTGAACTGGCAGATGATGAAGCGGCATACCGTTCATTGACGCACTCATGGTTTGAACACTCACCTTTGTTTGAAGCGATCAAGGTCATTGCCGAGAAAAAAGGAAGGATCATTATTACCACCGATCATGGAACAATACGTGTGAAAGATCCTGTTAAAATTGTAGGCGACAAAACCGTGAATACGAACCTGCGCTATAAACAGGGCAGGAATATGAATTACGATAAAAAGGAAGTCTTTGAGATCAAGAATCCTGCTGATGCAATGCTTCCAAGGCAACACCTCAGCCAGACCTTTGTGTTTGCCAAAAACAACGACTTTTTTGCCTACCCGAATAATTACAATCACTATGTAACGTATTACAGGAATACCCTTCAGCATGGAGGTATTTCGCTGGAAGAGATGATTGTGCCTTTTGCTGTACTTCTGCCGAAGTAGTTGATTAGTTGATAGGTAATTTGTTGATTAGTAATGGAATCCAATTTATCACTGTACTTCATTTCATCAACCTATCAACTATTCAACTAATCAACCATTCAAATAATAAACTATTCAACTAATTTTGCCATTTGGAATTGATTATTACCTTTGCCGACCGTTTTTGAAAATAAGCAAGAAAACAGTTAATAACGATGAAAAGAACATTCCAACCCTCGAACCGCAGACGTAAAAATAAGCATGGATTTCGTGAGCGCATGAGTACTCCGAACGGACGCCGGGTAATCGCTGCACGTCGGTCACGTGGCCGTAAACGCCTGACTGTGAGCGATGAGCTACACGCAAAAGGAAAATAAGGAGTACGAGTAACAAGGTACGAATATCGAATGCCTGCAAATTTTCGAATAACGAATTAAAGGCAGGGGAGAATTGGACGACAGGATCAATTACAAGATATTCTGATGGATAATGAAATTAAAAGAGCAGCCCAAACGGTTGCTCTTTTTGCTGAAGAATTTGACAACTAAAAAGGCGCGGAAACAATTTTCGCGCCTTATTCTTTGCCCGAATATCTACTTTGAGGTAATACCTGAAAAATTATAGCATTAATTTGAACTGGCAATTGCATTACTTCAAGACAATAAACCGCCGGTTCTAAGTTTTTTTCGCAGTACCTGGCCGGACAAAGTAAATTCCTGATCTAATGTCTGCTTTGCTCAAATATTATTGCGATTTGATGAATAAACTATATTTGCGGCCTGAATATTTGATCTTGTAAAACCTTTACTTAAGATAACTTCAAACCATTAAAAAATGAAAACCAGACTTTTAACACTTGCGTTTCTGATCGTATCATTCGCTTCGAATGCACAAACCTCCAATGCCATTTTCTTTACTGAAAATGGAGAAAGATTTAGCCTCATCCTCAATGGTATTCTTCAGAATGAGAAAGCCGAGACCAATGTAAAACTTACCGGACTCAGTGCACCAAGCTATAAAACGAGGGTGATTTTTGCTGATAAAGCGCTTGGCATGGTAGATTACACACTCAACTTTTTAGACATGGGCGCAGAGGTAACTTATACGATTAAGAAAAACAGTAAAGGAGCATATGTTGTACGCTACGTAAGTGAAGTTCCACTAGCTCAGGCCCCGCCAACACCTCCAAATCAAACAGTTATTGTTTATTCCACAGCGCCTGCAGTAGTTGGAACAACAACAACTACACGTCAGACCACCACAACTTCTTCAGGAAATCCGGACAACGTTAACATCAACATGGGTGTTAATGTAGACGGATCCGGTGGAGGTGTGAACATGAATATCTCCGGTATGGATGGGAATATGGAAAGTTCCTCAACAACCACCACTACAACCTCTCATACAACAACAACCACTTACCAGGATCCCCCTCCACCGGTGCAAACTACTATAGTATATGTTGATGGCTACAATGGTAAAACGGGTTGCCCGGTGCCAATGAGCCGTGGTGATTTTGAATCATTCAAAGGCTCACTCAGCTCAAAGTCATTTGAAGACAGCAAAATGACAATGGCAAAACAGGTGCTGAACAACAACTGCCTAACGAGTGCACAAGTGAGAGAAGTAATGGGACTTTTCACTTTCGAACAATCGAAACTTGATTTTGCAAAATATGCTTATGGTCATACCTATGATATTGGTAACTATTACAAAGTAAATGATGCATTCGGGTTTGAGAGCTCAATTGATGAATTAAATAATTACATTAACACGCAGCGATAAACTGAAAATGAATCATGCATAGGTTTTTTATTGCATCCGGCTCTGCACTTGCAGCCCTTGGTGTTATCTTAGGCGCATTTGGAGCACATGCATTAAAATCAAGACTTGATCCAAGCCAGTTGCAGGTTTTTGAAACAGGCGTTAAGTACCAGATGTATCATGCACTGGCACTGATACTTTTAGGGATACTGTTTGAAAAATTCAATGCATCATCAACCATTTATTCCGGCTATTTTTTTCTTGCAGGCATTGCCTTCTTTTGTGGTTCACTTTACCTGCTTTCGACCAGGAGCATTCTTGGTATTGAATCATGGAAATTTCTGGGACCCATCACACCCTTGGGAGGTTTGTGCTTTATTGCCGGCTGGGTATTGCTTTTACTTTCAGTATTAAAAAACAAATCGATATGAAGATCATCCATGCAATAGCCGTTTGCGTTTCCTGCTTTCTTTTTTCTTGCAAAGAGCCTAAACAAACGACAACGACAATACCCGTACCTCAACCCAAAGAAGAGGTTAAAACACCCCCTATTGATCCCGCATCTGTTTCACTTAGCGTGGCAGTAGCGGAAGATCCGGAGGCCGATGCGGACGTTTTAGAAGCTACCAAATTGACTAATGAAAGCCCTTTGATGCCATTTATTGTCAGTTTTTATTCAATCGGAGAAGGAATTGACCGGGGGCAACCAGAAAAGCTAAGGTCCTTTATTGATGCTTTTGGAAAAAAAAGAGATATTAAGATTGAATTCCTTGAAACACACTGGGGGCGAGAGGGTGAAACTGATTATTGCTTTCCATTGACTGGCTTTTCAGATTCAGGAATTTCAGAATTTAAGGCGGGGGTACAAAATGCTATAAAAGAGGCAAAGCATGTTCATTTTCTGGAAAATCAACCTTGCAGAAAAGGCAGGTAAACTGCCGGATTATTTAGCTTTCAATAGTTTACATTAATTTATTCTCCTGTTTACCTTTTATTAGTAACTTCTTGTCCTATCTTCAAATTCTCAACGGATTTTTTCCTTTTCTTTGCGGAATCAAAATATAAGCTGATGATTAACGAATTCGGACTGAAAGCCAAAGAAGCTACAATTGTTGACTTAGGGCTGAAAAATGTTGGTGATGCTTACTGGAATCTGTCACCTGCTGAACTGGTTGAAGAAACGATTATCCGAGGTGAAGGAATGCTCACCGACACCGGAGCTCTTGCAGTTGATACAGGAAAATTTACAGGGCGTTCCCCAAAAGATAAATTTATTGTGTGTGATGCCACAACTGAAAATTCAGTTTGGTGGGGTGATATCAACATCAAAATTTCTCCGGAATATTTTGATCACATGCATGATAAAATTTGTGCATACCTGCAGGGAAAAACGATTTATGTGCGCGATAGTTATGCCTGTGCTGATCCAAAGTACAGACTCAATATCCGTGTGGTAACAGAAACACCATGGGCGAACCTTTTTGCCAATAACCTGTTCCTGCGCCCAACTAAAGAAGAAATTCATGCTACTGTCAAAAGTGACTGGAGCATTATCTGCGCACCGGGCTTTCAGGCAAATCCTAAAACGGATGGAACCCGCTCTGAAAATTTTGCAATGATCAATTTCACAAAGAAGATGATCCTGATTGGTGGCACTGCTTATACCGGCGAGATCAAAAAAGGAATCTTTACTGTGCTCAACTATGTACTTCCACATGATAAAAATGTATTGAGCATGCATTGCAGCGCCAACATTGGCAATGACAAAGACACTGCGATTTTCTTTGGCCTGTCAGGTACAGGCAAAACGACTTTGAGCGCTGATCCGCACCGCGGCTTGATTGGTGATGACGAACATGGCTGGGCTGACGATTCTGTTTTCAATTTTGAAGGCGGATGTTATGCTAAGTGTGTAAATCTTTCAAAAGAAAAAGAGCCGGAGATTTTCAGTGCTATTAAATTCGGAGCGCTTGTTGAGAACACAGAATTCCTCGAAGGAACAACGACAGTTGATTACGACAACATTACTAAGACTGAAAACACGCGTGTTGCATATCCCATAAACCACATTGCAAATGCCGTTGAGCCAAGTGTTGCCGCTATTCCAAAGAACATTTTCTTCCTCACCTGCGATGCATTTGGTGTCCTCCCTCCTATTTCAAAACTGGATGCCGGACAAGCGATGTATCATTTTATCAGCGGTTACACTGCAAAGGTGGCTGGAACAGAAGTTGGCATTACAGAGCCGACAACAACATTCAGCGCATGTTTCGGAAAGGCATTCCTTCCACTTCATCCTACAAAATATGCTGAGCTGCTTGGAGAAAAACTAAAGAAGAACAAAGTGAATGTATGGCTTGTAAACACAGGCTGGAGCGGTGGTTCGTATGGAGTTGGCTCCCGCATGAAACTTTCTTATACCCGTTCCATGATCACTGCAGCCATCAATGGCGAACTTGAAAAAGGAAAATTTGAAACACTCCCGATCTTCGGATTGAATTTTCCATCCACCTGCCCTAATGTTCCGGTTGAGATCCTCAACCCCCGCAATACATGGAAAGACAAGAATGCATTTGATGCGAAAGCCAATTCACTGGCTGTTGCATTTGTAAAGAACTTTGCACAATATGCTGAATATGCGAATGAGGAAATTCTCGGCGCCGCACCCAGGGTTATTGAGAATGCCTGAATAAATAAAATTCTACACTACTAAAAAAGGAGCCCGAAAGCTCCTCTTTTTTTTATAGTTTTTTAACTGATTAATATTCATCCTCAT
>CAYHHK010000029.1:32124-37210 GCA_964356415.1 uncultured Flavobacteriales bacterium | reverse complement strand
GCGCAGGGCTGGGACGCCCTACTAAATAAAGGAGATGCCCGATAATAGAAATGTTAGTAGCACACTTTATCTCAACGAAGTACCAATGAAAATACGAAAATACCAATTACGAATGATACCGTATTCCATTAGTATATTCGTATTTTCATTGGTACTTCGTTGAGATTATTTATTTACCGCAATAGCTGCTCCTTCCCCTATCATTTCTCGGAACGTAGTATGTTCAATCTTGCTTTTGCACCAGGCAATGAAATCAAAATATTCAAAGACGGTCTTTTCATAGGGATCTGCTGAAAGTTTCTTTAGATTGAACAATAGCTTTTTATAGATCGCATCGCCATCACCCTTTTTATTGAGCCGTATGAGATGCTCGATGAATTCAAGAAATACAGACTCGAATTTATAAACGCGGTTGCGGGTTTTTAAATAGCGCGATGTTGAAGTAAGTATGTAAGGTATTACATCATCGTTTTCCAGTTCAATATGGATGATTAGGTTCAGGATGCGTGCAAAGCAATAGATGTCCTGGTTCTCGTCAATATTCGGCTCACTGAAGAGGCGGTTGGTCCAGCGTAATGCAAGCGAATATTTTTCCGCACCAAAATAGGCTACTGCGATATTGAAATAAAAATATGCTTTTCGCAAACGGTTTATTTTATCACCGAAACGGTCCAGGCCTTTTTCAATGGCAGGAACCAGTCCGATGGCCTTTTCAAATTCACTGAGTGTATTGTATAGTGTGATCTCAATACTTAAAGCGCTTGAGAAAAGTTTAATTTCCAGATCTTCATTTCGTGATGTATCCAGTGTTTCGGGAACAGATTTTAGTTTTTTCATCAATACAAAAACTTCATTATATCTCTTTAAGCTGGTGCTGACGTAAATTAAATTGGTCAGGACTGAAAAATAAATATTAGGCTCTTCCTTAAAGGCGGCGGGATGCGTTTCAATCAGTTCAACATTCCGTTTTAAAAAACGGTAGCTGCTTCTGTAATCGCCAGTTCCGAAGTGGTATGCGCTGTAAATATGATTGAAGAGGTACCTTGCTTCATGGCTTTGTGCTTTTCCTTCATTCTTCAATAAAGTATTGTCTATGATCTTTTTGAATTTATTCAGCTCTTTGGGATTGCGAACCTTGCCTTGCTTGTTTAAAAGTAAAAACAACCTGCTCTTGATATTCCAGTATTCATTAAAATCTTTCATCCTGTCAGCAATCAAAACATCTTCATGAAGCATGGCCGCTATTGACTCCTCATTCTGACCCAGGTAATTGTCCTTTTCGATGAGTTTTTTTTGCCAGTGATGAATTTCTGCGAGAGATGAATGTTTCTCATGCTTCATTGCCGTATGCCGTGCTGAAGCAAGAATTTTAGCACACTGGCTATACAAGGATTTCTTGTAAAGTATTTCTGCAAAATGGAGTTCGCGTTTCAGCTGCGCATCAATTGAACTCTGCGAATGAAAAGCATCGAGGGAGCGAAGTACCGTTTCATAAAGCCTTTTCTTTGTGATCGGGAAACGGTTGATAAATGTTTCCTTACTGAATTTCTTTAAAATTGATCCTTCATCATAGCTTTTCTGTTTTTCAATGGCATCAAATAACTTCAGGTAATTGTTTTCCTCCACTGAATGTCGGCCTGCATAAAGTTTAAAATGCCGCTTCTCTGATTTGCTCATGGAACAAATCAACCTGAATAAGGAATCAGAAGGAGTTTTAGACATGTATACTTTTAAGAATAATTGTTCAACGATAATTACAACCGGACGAAAAATTAATACTTGATTGAAGCCTGAAATTCGCAGATATCGGATCTGAAGAGACTAGATTTTACGAGTAAGCTAATATCAATTTTCCTGATTCAGTGAGAATTCTACCAGTTAAAAGTAAGGTGAATATCATGAAAAAGCAAGGAAACAAAGGTTAATTGTTCCTAAATATGGTGCAGTAGATGTGTGCCTTATTCACCTATTAGTACACCCCGCCAATCTTCCTGTCATTGAGATCAGGATTGCGAGGAAAAGTCGGAAGCGAAGCAGGTATAGAAGTAAGTCCCGTTGTATCCGTAAGCGATTTTAAAAAGGAAATGATCTTGCGGCTTTCCTCCTTTGTGAGACGGAGTGAATCGGCGGGCAAAGACTGGTTGGGCACGTCGATTCCCCAACCTTTTCCACCGCCGGCATTGTAAAAATCCATGACCTCATCGAGCGTATTAAAAACACCGTTATGCATATATGGTGCAGTAAGCTCAACATTGCGAAGTCCGGGTGTTTTGAATGCATTTCTGTAAAGTGATGTCTTGTGTACGCCACCTCTTCCCGGATCCGGATCAAGTTCAGGCCTGGAGCGGTCATTGATTTTCGGAGTACCAAGCACTTCCCAATCGCTGACTTTGTAATCAGGGGGCGTGGTTCCGCTGAAAAGCGGGAGAAAGTGACAGGTTACACATTTCCCTTTGGTAAGAAAAAGATGAAATCCTTCGCGCTCATCAAGTGACAGCGCATTCTCATCACCGCGGATAGTTTTGTCAAATCTCGAATTGAATGATACGAGCGTTCGTTCATATTCAGCAATTGCAAGCAACACTGAGTGGGCACTGATGAAAGTATCCGACGTTCCCTGAAAGGCTTCCATGAAAGACTCAACATATTCAGGTGAGCGTTTTAGTTTTTTGATACTTGACGACAGGTCGTGGTGCATCTCAATGGGATTTCTAAGAACTTCGTCGGCCTGATTTTCAAGATTCATGGTCCGGGCATCATGAAATAACCGGCCCTGAATCGCAGCATTGATCAGTGTCGGCGCATTCCTGGTCAGTGTATTCTTTCCATCCATTGAGATGCTTTTGGGCAATCCATCCGTAAATGCTTTATCAGGATGATGGCAACTTGCACAAGTTCGCTGGCTATTGCCAGAGAGCACAGGATCAAAAAAAAGTTTTTTTCCCAGTTCAGCACGTTCAGGAGAACCGGTTTTTGTCTGGGAGGCATTGAAGAAAAATGTATTGAATGCAGATTTTTCAAAAACTGAAGTCGCATTCAGGTCAATGGCCGTTGTACTCTGATAATTTTCCTCTGCAAGGTTTCCTCGTGCCGTTCTTAACTGATCGCTCAGGGGAATATAAAATTTTGAATACAGCTTAATAAAATCGATCTGATCAACTGAAGGATAAGCGGACAGGTACGCTGAAGTTGACTCCATGGTCTCAACGAATACGCGAAGCACCATGCTCCGCCCTGTGTACTCATAAGGGTAAGCACGATAGATCAACTCTTTCATTGACTTGAAGGCCGAAACCATCTCCACTGCAGCATTGTTGCTTTCCGGTGTTTCGATGTTCAATGCAGTCACCATGAATAGCCGGATAAGATGGATCTGCAGCGCCTCAAAAAATACCCGCTGATTGATATTCATCGTCTGGATGGCAACCGTACATCTTTTTAAAAGATCGGCAACAGAATCCGTTTCATTGATCAATTGTTGTTTATGGGCTTTCAGGTCGATTCCATATAAAACCTTTTCGATAACCTGTAGTCCATGAGGATAAATAATAAAATCCGGTTCATCGTCATCCTCGATTTCGAGTTGAGGAGCGCCATTGATAAAATTCGCATCCCCGGGAAAAAAATAAGCTACGAAGGCTTCCGTCTTCTTATACCTTGTTCTGCATTGAAGAAAAATATTTTTCGCTTCGTCAAACTTATCAGTTTTCAATGCGGTGTTTAGCAATGCCAATTCTTCCTGCAAAGAATCATGCTGGGTATTGATATAAGAGATTACCCTATTGTTAAATAATTCATCTTCTGAGGCAGAAGGAATAAAAGAAAATTGCCAGAGACAGATGAATAGGAGTATAAAAAAAAAGACAATTCCTTTCATTCCTTTAATATCTCATGATTTGAAATTGACTTACTTCCCTCCGAAGGTGAGTGCCAGCCCAACTTCAAATGTGAAATTTTTTCCCTCATTTCCATCTTTAAGGATCGTTTTGTCCTTCTGTTCCTTCTGTACTTTCCCGAAACCAGTGGAAGCACGAAGATAAATGAGCAGCAATTTGGGGAGTTTATATCCGATACCTGCAACCAGGGAAATATCGGTCGGGTTGAACTTGAATTCTGTCTCTGATTCGGGCTTGGTGGTTTGTGGTGTCCCGCCATTTGTGCTCACGGTTGTTGTTGTTGTTGCGACTGACTGGTTTGTCATCAAAATGGAAAGCTGTGGTCCTGCATTAAGCATAAAACCTCTATGATCACCGAAATAAATATTGAGTAAGACAGGAATATCGATGTAGCCCAGGGCAGCATCCACGCTGGCCGTGGTGTATGTAGTAATGGTGTCGGTATTAGGAATTGTGGTTACATAAGTTTCGTAGTCATATTTATAACCGCGTTTTGAATACATCAATGATGGCTGCAATGAAAAATGCTTACCAAATCCTATATCAAAAAGCAGCCCTGCATGCCATTCAGGCTTGGGGCTTAATGAAAGATCTGTGCCAGTGAGTGTGGCATAACTCAATCCGGCCTGGGGGCCAAAAAGCAATTGCGCAGAACCTGATTTGACAAGTAATGCACATGTTATAAAAGCTACCAAAACTATTTTCTTCATGGCTGTTAAATTATGTCGATAAAGATAGTGCATTTTACAGTCATTCGAATAAAGAAACAGTCCATTCGCCAATTGTTTCTCACCACCTGATTGTTTCTGCTTACCTTAGCCCTGAAAAATATTTTATATGAAGCACATTTTTCTCTCACTCTTTCTTTTAGTTGCAACAATGGCATCGGCACAGGATAGAATAATTCTCATCAATGGAGATGTTCTTGATGTGAAGAATGTTGAATTGAAAGACAATAAAGTTTCATTTCAACTTCTTAACAAAGAAAAACGAAAGAAAATTAACCCTGACAGGGTATTTTCCGTTCAATATGCCACCGGTGCTGAACATATCGTGTTTGAACCTGATCCGCTGGATCCAAATGACTTCAAGCCGGAAGAGATGCGGATGTTCATTAAAGGTGAACAGGATGCAAAGCTTTATTATCGGAATACAGGAAATAAAATTGTTTCCGCAGCTGTAGGTGCCGG
>CAYHHK010000029.1:26796-32024 GCA_964356415.1 uncultured Flavobacteriales bacterium | reverse complement strand
TGAAAGTTTTTACTGTTGCATTCGGATGGACATTCATTACCGTTGTAATCCCTTTACTTCCGGTTCTTGAAAATATTTCCGGGGCTGAGCTGACCATTATTTTTTTCCGGAGATTCCTTTTTATTTATGCCATCACCATTCCGTTTGAAATACGCGACATGGAACGCGAACGAAGGTTTGGCAATATCAGTCTGCCCATGATTTACGGGGTGAAGAAGATGAAAGCGGTTGGCATCACAATGCTAGTTTTGTTTTGCATCCTTAGCGCAGTACAGGAAAAGTACTTTTTGTTTGACGTTGCTTCAAGAAAACCCATCTTCATTCCGTTATTGGTCTCTGCAACAACAGCGGCATTCCTTATTTTGAATGCTACTGATAAAAAAACAAACTGGTATTTTAAATTATGGACAGACGGGACCATGATTCTGCAATTTCTTTTGCTACTTTTATTCGGTCAATATTTATGATTCATGGTGCGTGATTATGAAATAAAGGAACTCCAAAAACTCTGTGCTGCTATCCGTGGGGAAGAGGGAGCGCAGGATTGGCTAAAGAACAATGGCTTTCGTGAACTTTCTGAATTCTGGGATGCTTATGAAGACATTGAAATTTCCTTCCGGTGGCTGAAAGAAAATGGCTTTATTCATCTTGCAGCCCTGGTGGATGCCATGAGCGGAAATGAAACAGCAAAAGCCTGGCTGATCAAAAATAAAATGGCTACACTGGGTATTCTCGTTGATGCTGTTGCAGGTAATAAGTCTGCTGTGGCATGGCTGATCAAGGCAGGAGAAACAGGCTGGGTGATGGTTGCGAAAGAGCTATACGATTACGAAAAGAAGAAAAACAAAAAGGGGTTTTGGAATATTTTTAATTTGGGGAATCCCTATTCTTAGGTACAAATATCGAGGTACGAATAACGAAAGTTTGCGAATATTCGAATTTACGAATTCAGGAACCAGAGATATTTAGGAAGTTTCCTGATCAAAAACCTGCTTAACGGAATCACAAATTTGCTGTGCAGCTACAGTTAAGATCTCTTCGGTATGTGCTGAAGAAATAAAGCCAACTTCATACCCTGACGGACCGAAATAGATCCCTTTTTCAAGCAGGTCGTTGAAAAGCACATTGAATTTTTGCATGCTCAATGGATCAATGGCATCTGCTGTCTGAATTTTTTCTTTTTCGGAAAACGCAAACCAGAAAATGGAACCGATTGAAAACACCTTGAACGGATAATTATTCTTTTCAGAAAACGAATTAAGGGCTGATACAAACAGATTTGTTTTTTTCTCAAGTGATGGATAAAAATTTTCTTTGAGGCATCCCTTCAATGTGGCAATTCCTGCGGCCATTGCAACAGGATTTCCCGAAAGTGTACCGCCCTGGTAAACGCTTCCATCGGGTGAGATCCTTTTCATGATCTCTGCACTTGCACCATAAGCGCCTACAGGCATTCCGCCACCAATGATCTTTCCATAGGTAAGGATATCCGGGTGAATATTGTAATAGCCGGCAGCTCCTGTGAAACCAATCCGAAAACCTGAGATCACTTCATCAAAAATCAAAAGCACTTTGTTTTGCTTTGTGACCTCACGGAGGAACTGCAGATATTCTTTGTCCTGAAGTAATAAACCATTGTTGGCCGGAACAGGTTCGATGATGACCGCAGCAAGGTTTTCTTTATACCTCTTTATTGCATCTTCAACAACAGACTTATCATTCAGTGGCAAAACGATTGTGTCCTTTGCCACAGCTTCAGGAACCCCCGATGAAGAAGAAATGCCAAAAGTTGCCAGCCCGCTGCCGGCTTTTACCAGCATAGAATCTGCATGGCCATGGTAACAGCCATCGAATTTTATGATCAGATCGTTTCCTGTATATCCCCTTGCCAAACGTATTGCGCTCATTACCGCTTCTGTTCCTGAACTCACAAAACGGAGTTTTTCAATGAACGGATTATTGGTGAGGATCAATTCGGCCAGCTCATTTTCAAGTCTGGTAGGTGCGCCAAAACTGGATCCGTTTTTTACTGTCTGGTAAATTTTTTCTACCACTTCAGGATTCGCATGTCCAAGGATCAATGGCCCCCAGGAACAGCAGAAGTCAATGAATTTATTTCCATCAGCATCATAAATAAAACATCCTTCGCCTTTATCGATAAACAATGGAGTTCCGCCTACAGACTTGAATGCACGAACGGGAGAATTGACACCGCCGGGAAAATATTTTGTTGCTTTGGTATAAAGTTTTTCTGATTGATCTTTATTCATTGACTTACTTTGTGGTTTCATTAAAATATTATAATCTCGCAATTCCTGCACGATGTGTCGGGAGCTTTGGGGGCGCAAAGATCGTAAAGATTACATTCTAATGAAGTTCGAAAACACAATTGCATTTGCAAAAGGTCTTGACGAAATAGATCCATTGCGTCATTTCCGTGATCGCTTTTATTTTCCAATAATGGAAGGCAAAGAAGTGGTCTATTTCACGGGCAACTCGCTTGGTTTGCAGCCGAAGCAAACGCAGGATTATGTCCTGAGAGAGCTGGAGGACTGGGCTTCTTATGGCGTTGAAGGACATTTTCATGCAGGGATTCCATGGTATCATTACAAAGACTTTTTATCGGATTCTGTTGCTACGCTGCTGGGTGCAAAAAAAGAAGAAGTGGTAGTAATGAACTCACTCACGGTAAACCTGCACCTTCTCCTTGTTTCCTTTTACCGGCCAACAGAAAAGCGGCACAAAATAATTTGCGAGTATGATGCTTTTCCATCAGACCTGTATGCAGTACAATCACAGGCAAATGTTCATGGCTTCAACCCTGACTCTTCTGTCATTTACCTGAAACCGCGGAATGGTAAACATTGCCTTCAAACAGATGATATTATTAAGGCCATTGAAGATGCAGGCGATTCGTTGTCTACTGTCATGCTGGGAGCAGTGAATTTTTATACCGGACAATATTTTGACCTGGAGAAAATTACTGCTGCCGCACACAAGGCGGGTGCAACCTGTGGATTCAATCTCGCACATGCTGCAGGAAATGTGAAAATGGAGCTTCACAACTGGAATGTTGATTATGCCTGCTTCTGCAGTTACAAGTACCTGAATGCAGGTCCGGGCAGTGTTTCAGGAATTTTTGTGCATGAAAAACATTTTGGCAAAAACCTTCCGCAATTCGCCGGCTGGTGGGGAAATGACCCCGATACAAGATTCAAAATGCCGAGAAAGTTTGAGCCGGTGAAAGCTGCTTCAGCATGGGCGCTCAGCAATGATCCGGTGCTTACGATGGCTGCATTAAAATCATCGCTTGACATTTTTGATGAGGCAGGGCTTGCTAACCTAAGAGCAAAAAGTGAATTGCTTACCGGTTATCTGGAATTTATTATCGGACAACTGAACACAAAAATTCAAAACTCACCATATAAACTGGAGATCATTACTCCTCAGGATCCCGCACGAAGGGGGTGTCAGTTAAGTATGATTGCCCACGGACTTGGAAAGGACCTGTTCAATAAGCTGACTGCCGCAGGAGTGGTTTGCGACTGGCGTGAGCCGAATGTTATCCGCGCGGCTCCGGTTCCTTTATATAATTCATTTGAGGATGTATTTCGATTTGGAGAGATCCTTGAAAAAATTTTAATGAATTAATCTGATTGACGAAATCTTAAAAATGTGGCTAAAGTTAAATTCCAATAATTCAATTACCACGATCTTAAGGTCGCTGTAAAAAAAAATCAAAACCGATTGGGCTTAAGCCCCGATTCTAATTATCTAAACAGAGAATAAATCAATGTCACAAAAAAACATCTCCCTCATTGGTTCCGGGTTAGTTGGAAGTTTGCTTGCGATCTATCTCGGCAAGCGCGGTCATAAAGTCAATGTATTCGAGCGCAGGGGCGATATGCGTACGGAAAAAATTTCTGCAGGGCGTTCCATTAATCTTGCGTTGAGTGACCGCGGATGGAAGGGGCTGGAAGCTGTTGGCATTGGTGACGAGATCAGAAAAGTTGCAATTCCGATGTATGGAAGAATGATCCATACCATCACCGGTGAAATCAATTACCAGCCGTATGGAAAAGACAAGCAGGCGATCTGGAGTGTATCACGCGGAGGTTTGAACTGTGAACTGATGACACTTGCCGAAAGAAATGAAAACGTAAAAATTCATTTCAATGAACGATGTACGAATGTTGACATAAGAACCGGCAAAGCTGAGTTTGAAAACCAGCTAACACAGAAAAAACGTTTCCAGGAAAGCGATCATGTGATAGGAACAGATGGTGGATTTTCTGCAGCACGCTTGCAACTCCAGCTACAGACTGACCGTTTTGAATATTCACAGCATTACCTGGAGCATGGATACAAAGAACTTTCTATACCTGCAGGAAAGAACGGGGAATTTTTGCTTGAGAAAAATGCTTTGCACATCTGGCCGCGTGGCGGATACATGCTCATTGCCCTTCCGAATATGGATGGGAGTTTTACATGTACGCTCTTTTTTCCATTTGAAGGTGACCCATCGTTTGCATCGCTCATCGACAAGAAAAAAGTAAAAGCATTTTTTGAGCAAATATTTCCTGATGCGTTGCCACTCATGCCGACACTTGAGGATGATTTTTTCAATAATCCGACAGGCTCACTTGTGACAGTAAAATGCTCTCCATGGAATTTCAAAGACAAACTTTTGCTCTTCGGAGATGCCGCACATGCCATCGTTCCGTTTTACGGACAAGGCATGAACTGTGGCTTTGAAGACTGCCGGGTATTTGATGAAATGATCAGCAAAGAAAATGACTGGGAGAAATTATTCTTAGCGTTCGGCAAAAGCCGGAAACCCAATAGTGATGCAATTGCAGATATGGCAGTAGAAAACTTTATCGAAATGCGTGACCTAGTGGGGGATAAAAAATTTCTCCTCCGCAAAAAAATCGAGGCGCTCATCAACCAAAAACATCCTGACAAGTGGACTCCTCAATACACGCTGGTGACATTTTCTCCTGATGTACCATATTCAGAAGCACAACGCCAGGGAGTTCACCACAATGCAATCATGGACAAGGTGATGTCAATACCAGGGATTGAAGAGAAGTGGGAGACAAAAGAGGTGGAGGAGTTTATTTTGAAGATGCTGTAAGGATTTGAGAATGAAAATATTTGTATTCAGAAATTTATTCGGGGGACTGCTTCGTTCCCATCTGTGACAACGCCTATATGGGAGACTGCTT
>CAYHHK010000029.1:0-26696 GCA_964356415.1 uncultured Flavobacteriales bacterium | reverse complement strand
ATTCGGGGGACTGCTTCGTTCCCATCTGTGACAACGCCTATATGGGAGACTGCTTCCCGCTTCGTTCCATGCAGTCGCAATGACACTTTTTTCACCTATCTTCGCCCCAACCGAACACATCGGTTATCCCCAAATTCGTAATTCGCATATTCGTTTGTACTATTCGTTATTCGACGGGGTATTGAGTTATTTTGTTGATAATCAGCACTTAAAATGTCTAATATAGTAGCAATAGTCGGCCGGCCAAACGTAGGAAAGAGCACCCTTTTCAACCGGCTTACTGAATCGCGCCAGGCCATCGTTGATGAGCAAAGTGGCGTGACCCGCGACCGTCATTACGGTTTTTCTGAATGGGCGGGACGTACCTTTTCGGTTATTGATACAGGTGGTTATGTGCGCGGCAGTGAGGATATATTTGAAGGTGAGATCCGCAAACAAGTAGAAATTGCTATTGAAGAAGCAAGTGTAATCATGCTTGTCGTCGATGTAGAATCTGGCATTACCGACCTGGATGATGCCGTGGTAAAAATGCTCCGTAAGGGAAAAAAGAAAATTTTTCTTGTTGTAAATAAAGTTGACAATCCGCAGCGCATTCCTGCTGCCGCTGAATTTTATAAATTCGGGCTTGGTGAACCATATTGCATTTCATCGGTCAGTGGAACAGGAACCGGAGAATTGCTTGATGCACTTATTAAAGAATTTCCTGAAGACACACCGGATCCAAATGAAGGCCTTCCGAAATTTGCCATTATCGGACAACCAAATGTAGGCAAGTCTTCACTGCTGAATATGCTTGTAGGCGAAGAGCGCAGCATTGTAACTCCTATTGCAGGAACTACGCGCGATACCATCAACAAGCGTTATAATAAATTCGGTTTCGATTTTGTACTGGTAGATACTGCAGGTATCAGGAGAAAAGCGCGTGTGAAAGAAGACCTGGAATTTTATTCTGTTCTCCGTTCCCTGCGTGCTATTGAAGATGCTGATGTATGTTTATTTATGCTGGATGCAGAGAGTGGTATCAATGCCCAGGACCTTGCCATCTTTCACCTTATTGAAAAAAACCGCAAAGGTGTGGTGATCATTGTAAACAAGTGGGACCTGATGGAAAAAGACCAGGACTCAGCAAAAAAATTCACCGAAACCATTCGTCAGAAAATAACTCCTTTCAGCGATGTTCCCATCATTTTTACGAGTGTGAAAACAAAGCAGCGTATACAGAAAACACTGGAAACCGCTGTAGAAGTTTTTCAACACAGGCGGGATCGAATTCCTACTTCAAAGTTGAATGAAGTATTGCTGCCGATTATTGAGGGTACGCCTCCCCCATCTACGAAAGGGAAACACATTAAGATTAAATACGTTACTCAATTACCGACGCATACCCCGCAATTTGCTTTTTTCTGTAACCTTCCACAATACATAAGCGAAAGCTACACGCGTTTTATTGAAAACAAGATGCGCGAAAATTTTCCGTTGAGTGGTGTACCGATTGAAATATATTTCAGAAGTAAGGTGAAAGAGGAGGAATAGCCGATTTGAAAATGTGAAGATGTGAAGATGGAACAGCCTGGAGGATTTAATAGGATGAATGGCAAAATTGGCAGAATTATGAATTCCTATTTCTCCACCCGCAGATCACTGATTAATCCGGATTCTTCAAAGTACCTGATCACAGCCTTTCGCAGGAACAAATCCTGCTCTCCATGGGACAAAGGTAGTATGGGTTTCAGCAACCGGTAATGATGCCAGCCATCTTCGTCTGTTTTTTCAAATTCATAGTAACCATAGACACTCAACACCCTGCACGTGGCAATGTGCATGAGGTTTTGCTTATCATCCTTACTGAATTTAGCCGTTCCTTTGCCAAGCTCCTGCACCCCGACCAGGAATAATATCACCTGCAGATCGGGCTCTTCCCCAAACTGACTCTTCAGAATTTGTGTAAGCCTTTTCCACTTTTCTTTTACTTTTTTTACTTCTTCTGCATCCATTGTCCGTAAAAGTACATAGAAAGGATAAGATGATGTTTTATCTTTGTACATAAGTTAAAATGAGAAGAATTGTAACCAGGGTATTGTTTGCATTCTTGATATTGGTCTCCGCGACAGGCGCGACCAATCCCGGGCAGGAACGATATGGACCACCCGTTGATATCGTTTTTTGTCTGGACCTGAGCGGAAGTACGAATGGCCTTTTGGTGAGGATGCGTGACCACATCTGGGATTATGTACATTTATTAAGCACATGCAATCCTAAAGTGGATTTCCGGATTGGTTTTGTAGGGTTCGCACGTCCCAGTTTCAGAAAGGAAAATTATTACATTAAAGTGTTGAGTGACCTCACACATGACATTGAAGGGTTAACTCATGAATTGCTGAAACTCCGTCCACAAATAGAAGCGGGTGATCAGTTTGTGGGACAGGCATTGCGGGTATGCGCAGATTATATTTCCTGGAATGAAAGACCGGATGCCATCAAGATAGTTTTTCTAGCAGGCAATGGATTGGCAGATGCGGGCGGAGAACATTACAGCAAGCCGGTTCAGACATGCGTCGAAAAGGGAATTATTGTCAATAGTATTTTTTTACTCAACAACCCGATGATGGGCGAACAGGCAGGGTGGGAAGACATTGCCAGATTGGGCCAGGGTAAATATACAAGCATGCAGGTGAAGTTTGAGTACTTTGAGAATCTCGGAGGATTTGACATGGAGAAATTATTTTCATTGAACCGGAAGCTAAACGAAACCTACCTGCACTATGGAGTCTTTGGAAAAGACCGCTGGAAAATGCAGCGTGCCGTTGATGAAAGCATTTATAAAGCCAACAGTGAAGGGTACAGGTACAGACTAGAGTTTCGCATTTCTGATTTATACCTGAATAAAAATTCCGACTGGGACCTTGTTGACCTGCTAAATAAAAATCCGATTGCGATCGCGGCAATAGACAGGAAAACATTGCCAGATACACTGAAATACCTTACCGATAGTGACCTACAGGCAAATGTTCTATTCTGTAATATGAAAAGGAAAGATATTGTAACTGCCATTCAACAGGTTTTCCTAGCAAAGGAGCAGCACATAAAGGAAAAGAACCTGGAAACAGAAAAGTTGATGAAAACATTTGATATCACCACAATTAACTGGCTCACCGAAATCCTCAATTCAAAAGGATACACCTTTAATCACCAATAGCCATCACATTCAGATCTATAAAGCTACCCTGATTTTCACCAGATTTTCCTGTTTTCCTGATTGTCTGAGTTTTACGGATGTTTTTGTAAAATAAGTATGCGAACGTAAAAAGTTTAGTTGTAAGTCAATCCAGTCTTTCTCGCTATTAATTTTTTCGAAAGCCCTGAATTCGCGGTAAAGGTTTTCAGCAATGGGAAAATAATCACTCCGTCCGAGATAATCAAGGTCAGCATCACAAATAATTTCCTCGAGTTTTGTTTGTGGGGATTGGGGAACCTTTGTGGACATGATTAAACTGCAAATGACATTGATTTTTGCAGGTTGAACCAAGTGGACAGAGAGCATTTCATTGGCTATTTCACAACCATGCCTTTCATGGTCCCGCATATCTAATACATATCCGGTATCATGAAATAGTGCAGCAATTTTCAGGAGTAATATTTCATCCCGGCTACATTCTTCTGAAACAGCAATGCGCTCGGCTGATTCGATCACATCAATCGTATGTTCAGGATTGTGATAATAGAGATGTGGGGGAAGTTGATCCCTTAGCATTTTCATTACCAAAGGGTAAAGCTTATCAAATAGCTTGTCATCCATGAGGGGGTCGGTTGTTGATTGCCTTTCTGCTTACAAACTTAAATAAAATAATCAGAAACTTATTGTAAACAAAATAACGGTAGAAAAATACAATTTTATCGAATACATTTACCTCGTATTTTAGCATCCATATGTCGTCAGGGAATTTTCCACTAGAAAACACACTTCTTGTATTGAAGCAAGTAGAGATATTTGCTCATGTCCCGGCTTCTGTAATGGAAGAAATTGCAAAGCAGATTCACATATCAACGTTTCAGTCTGAAGAAACCATCATCAATAAAGGAGACAAAGGAAACAGCATGTATATCATTTTCACCGGCCAGGTGAAAGTACATGATAAAGAATATGTGGTAGCCACCATGAAAGACGGGAATTTCTTCGGAGAGTTTTCGCTGTTGGATGATGAACCGAGGTCGCTCTCAGTCACTGCCATGGTTCCAACTGTTACAGGAACTATTGAACAAAAAGATTTTTTTCAGTTGCAGGGCAAATATCCGGATGTTACAAGAGATATCATCAGGGCCATGCTAAAGAGGCTCCGGGGACAAAACCAGAAGATCATATCCGATCTGCGCCAGCGCCAGGCAGAACTTGAACAACTGGTTAAGGAACGCACGTCAGATCTTCAAACCAAGAATGGAGAACTTATTGAAACACTGAGTGAGCTGAAGCGGACTCAGGAGCAACTTGTTCAACAGGAAAAACTTGCATCCCTTGGTCAGCTTACTGCAGGCATTGCACATGAAATACAGAACCCGCTGAACTTTGTAAATAATTTTTCATTCCTCTCTAAGGACCTGATGAAAGAACTTGCTGAATCTAAAGATGACGAAGACAGAAAAGAAATACTTGATCTTCTTTCAGACAATATTCATAAAATTGAACATCACGGAAAGCGGGCCGGCGATATTGTAAAGAGCATGTTGCAGCATTCACAACCCGGTTCACGCACAAAGCAGCTTGTCAATATCAATAAACTTTTTCAGGATTGCTGCGAGATCTCTTTTCACAGCTTTAAAGATAATGGCATTGCTATAGAGTGTGACATCATTAAGAATTTTGCACCCGACTTACCACAGGTTGAAATTATTGCCCAGGATTTTTCAAAAGTATTACTCAATTTGTTAAACAATGCATTCTATGCTGTTCGTGAAAAGAAACAAGTCGGTACCATTGCAGGATATTCCCCCACGGTATGGTTAAACTCTTCATTTAATAATAATACAATTACTATTTCCGTAAGAGATAACGGAACAGGGATTCAACCTGCAAGTATCCAGAAAGTTTTTGAGCCGTTCTTCACGACCAAGCCAACCGGTTTTGGAAATACAGGACTTGGCCTAAGTATTACGAATGATATTGTGAAGGCCCATGGAGGAAAAATACTTGTAGATAGTAAAGAAAGTGAATTTACAGAATTTACCATATCCTTGCAATCCCGATAACCTAAAATACCATCAAGATCTATTCATTATTGTATATGAGAATAACCATACCTGTTAAAAATAGAATTAAATTAATTCTGCTATTTCTTATCTCCGGTTGCTGGGGAACAGCCAGGGCGCAGAACACACAGATACATGGCTTTGCAGAAGTGCTTGCAGGATACCAGGATGCAACCAAGAAAGTATCATTCACTCTTGGAGAGCAGGATCTGTTTATTACTTCTGAGCTGACAGATCGCTTCAGCTTTCTGGGGGAAACAGTTTTCAAATACTCATCATCCTCACACACCCTTTTTGATATAAGCATAGAACGCATTGTGGTGAAATATAACATCAAAGGCAACCACAATATTTTAGTGGGAAAGCACCACACACCCATCAATTACTGGAATGATACTTACCATCATGGGCGTGTATTTTTCCCTACCGTTTATCGTCCTGATCTATTCGGGGATCACTTCATACCCTTGCATACGACAGGTATCAGTCTTCAGGGACAGAATCTGGGGAAATTGAAGTTCGGCTATGACCTGATGGTTGGCAATGGTATTGGGTCAGGAGAAACTTCAGATAACGACAAAGCAAAATCACTTACTGCGGCAATACACATCAAACCAGCTGATCATTTGCGTTTAGGTGTTTCATTCTACTCCGACAAAATCTCCAAAGGCGCGAAAGACGCTCATGCAGATATGAATGTGGTTACCGATGTTTCTCAGCAACTTTTTACCGGTTCTATTTCTTACTTCGGAAAGCATATCGAACTCCTGGGCGAAGCCACAATGGCAATGGATAAGACTGACAGTACAGGAACAAAGCAGTCGCTTGCCGGATACGCCTATGCAGGGGTGCGAATCAAACATTTTATTCCTTACGTGCGTGCTGATTATTCAAAGGTTCCGGAAGGAGAATTATTTTTCCATCACGACGAAAAAACAACATTTGTAGGTGGTATCAGATACGAGATTAATTATCTTACCGTTATCAAGATCGAATATGGGCATACAGAAAACAATGCCGGGAAATCAGATATCATAACAGCTCAAATTGCAATTGGATATTAAATCAGAAAGGAACAATCAGATGAAAAAAATATCTACACCTGTTTTCGCTACTGTACTTATTATATTAATGACTACTTTGAATTCTGTTGCGCAAACACTTAACCTGGCGGCCATTACAAATCCCAAAGGTGCACTGCCGGAATTATCTTTTGAGGAATTAACTGCCATTATGAAAGGGGAAAAGCAACGCTGGAAAGATGGCACTGTGATTACCATTGCATTAATGAAATCAAGTACTTCAACAGGAGAAGCAACAGCCAAAAAAGTTTATGGGATTACCGGGGATGGGCTCAATAAATACTGGCTTGCACTTGTATTCCAGGGGAAAGCAAAAGCACCTGCTTTTTTTAATTCACCCGGAGACCTGGAGACATTTGTTTCCCAAACTCCGGGCGCTATTGGAATACTGGAGGATACTCCGGATCTAAAGATCAAACCATTAATCATTGACGGAAAAAAATCCTTTTAACATATTCGGCAGACTCCTTAATCCGTGAGAATTTCACTTCAATCAAAAATTTGGCTGACTGTCTGCAGTATCGTACTGTTATTTTCCTTTTTCATCCTTATTTATTTTCCGGCTCAGCAGGAAAAATACCTGATGAAGAATTATAATAAAGAGGTAGAGAATCTCGCCGGCACCGTTGCGCTTGGAGTCAAGATCGCTCTCACAGAGCAAAATTTTGAGGGCGTTCAAACTGCCCTTGACTTTGTAAAGAATGACCCGCACCTGCGATTTGTAAGTATGCTACAGACCGATACTGTGTGGAACTATGACAGTACATCTTTTTCTGTTAATCGTATTATCTTCAAAACATATCCTGAACATATAAACATACCGGCGAATATTCAGTCAAACGATTCTATCATTGTAAAAACCGCTCCATTCAAAACGAGCATTATGACGGGAGAAATTCTTCTTGGCTTCTCAACAGATGAGATCGTGGAGAGCAAGCAACAGATTCGAACAACTTCTCTAATAGTGAGTATTCTGGTTTTTTTCATTGGAATTTTTATCGGCTTCTGGCTGGCAAAAAAAATATCTGTGCCTGTGCTCGCATTGCGTGATGCTGCATTGCGGGTTGGCGAAGGTGACCGCTCTCAAAAGATAAAAACTTCGGGACGGGATGAAATCAGTGACCTCACCCACGCCTTCAACAAAATGGTCACAGATTTAAAACAGGCGGAAGACAAAATTACTGCAGCACAGGCGCAGTTGATGCATGCTGAAAAAATGGCATCCCTCGGGCAAATGACTGCCGGGATTGCCCATGAAATACAAAACCCGCTTAATTTCATTAATAATTTTTCTGAGTTAAACCTCGATTTAATAAGTGAAATGGATGATCTTCATTCTGATGAAGAAAAGAAATCCATTTTGAACGACTTAAAAGGAAATCTCGAAAAAATATCACACCACGGCAACAGGGCAGACAGGATAGTCAAGAATATGTTGCTTCATAGCAGGGCAGGTTCATCAGAAAAACAAGCTACCAATATCAACTCACTTTGCGAAGAGTATCTGCAACTTGCCTATCATGGGATTCGAGCGAAAAATTTAGATTTCAATTGTCTGATAGAGAGACGATTTGATAAAACAATTCCTGAAATATCTGCCATGCCTCAGGATGTAGGGCGTGTTGTTCTGAACCTGCTCAGCAATGCATTTTATGCCATGGAAGAACGCAGGCTGGAACAGCCCGAATTCAAACCAACACTCGTTTTCACTACAGGCCTTGCAAATGGGAATATCATCGTTCAAATAAGGGACAATGGTATAGGCATCCCTGAAAGCATCAAAGGAAAAATATTTGAACCTTTTTTTACAACGAAACCTACAGGTGAGGGCACGGGACTTGGATTGAGTATTTGCTATGACATTATCAAAGCACACAAGGGTGCAATGTCTGTAAAGAGTAAAGAAAATGAATTTACAGAATTTACTATTGCGCTACCAATTGAATAGCTCTCATAGCGAGTTGGTAAAAAAACCCCTTTTCCAGTAATAGTCGCCTTCCTTTTCAGGCTGCTGATTCCAGTAATCAATAGTGACTAGATTACCTTCCGGTGTTTTCAATGCACGCTCATAAATAGCTAGCATGACGTGAAAAAGGAAATCAGTTACGCCAATTGTAAATGTCTCAGGTGCTAGTGGTACTGGTGGTGGCGGTGGCACAAGTATTCCGTCTGCTGTAGGCGGTGCCGGCTTTGCAACAACTTTTGGGGGAGGGCTTGGTGCAAACATTACAGTATATCCGTTGTGCTCCAAAAGTTTTTTTAAAAATTCCACTCGCTCAGGAGCTACATTCTTTTCCACGATGGCGCATCTAACACCGTTGATGTCCTCCAATGCATGTGCTTCTTTGGTTAATCGGTTCATTGTAATCCGTTACTGAATGAATAAATATATTGGTAAACATAGCTGAAAAATCCTGTAAGAATTATTGCTGCAGAACAAATCACAAGCCCGAGCCTTGCAGGAAAACCGGCATGAATTGATTTCAATGGTGTGTCATTCACGTCCACAAACATGGCTTTCACAACCCTTAAATAATAATAAAGAGAAATCACAAGATTAAGGGAAGCGATAATGATCAGTGTAAACATTCCATTGCTTATTCCTGATGCAAGTAAAAACCATTTGCCAAAAAATCCTGCAGTGGGTGGGATTCCGGCAAGTGAAAACAATGCAAGCATCATAACAAGACTTAACCGGGGATTTGTTTTATACAATCCATTGTAATCTCTGATATCTTCCTTTCCTGTCTTCTCAGATATCACACCCACTACAGTGAAGGCTGCCAGGTTTGAAAAGAGATAAACAAGGATAAAATAAATTACTGATGCAGTTCCTTGTATTGTTCCTGACGCAATGCCGATAAGAATGTAACCTGCCTGGGTAATACTTGAGAAGGCAAGAAATCGTTTGATATTCTGTTGTCTGATGGCGAACAGATTTCCGAGAACCATGGTTGCTACTGAAAGGATGGCAAGTAAGTAAACCCATGTACCTGATATCGATCCAAAAACATTGTACAAAGCGCTGAGAAAAATAAAAACGGCAGCACCTTTTGAAACGACAGAAAGAAATGCTGTAACTGCAACAGGGGAACCTTCATATACATCCGCTGTCCATAAATGAAATGGCACAATGGAAATTTTGAATGCAAAACCGGCCAACAGAAATGCAAAACCGGCAAGCTGAATGGTACTGCCGGTAAATGCTGCCCTCACATCATCAAAATAAAGAGAGCCGCAGGTCCCATATATAAAGGAAATTCCCATAAGTAGTATACCTGAAGAGAATGCAGATGAAAGTATGAGTTTCATTCCTGCTTCGCCGCTCCTTGGTTTTTCAATATCGAAAGCAGAAAGTGCTGCCAGCGGAATGGTAGCCATTTCAAGTCCGAGGTAGAATGAAAGAAAATGACCTGCAGATATCATGATAAACATTCCGAAGAGAATGCAGATCAAAAGCAAATAGAATTCAATGTAGTTCCTAAATGTTCTGAGCCATTCAAATGCAAGCAGCGAAATAAAAAAGGTTGCAAGCAACAATATTGATTTTTCGATTCCGATCAGTGAATTGACAACAAACATACCTCCAAACAAAGAGCCCTGAGGCTTGAGTACCAGTGTAGCTGTTGCAGCCGCAAGAAAGAAAAAGCTGATCACGAAAAGTACATTGGTGCGATTCACGCCTTCGCTGAAAATTTTTACCAGGAGCAATACCACAAGCATTGCTGAAAGCCAGACTTCAGGCGCAAATACAGATATTAGATCAATTACGTTCATTTCAGGTTTTAGTGTGCCGAGGTAATTAATTTAGTCATCCAGTTTCCCATGCTTGAATTTACCATGTCGCTCAGCCAGAATGGTGCTGAACCGATCAGAATAATAGGTACGATCAATATCACAGCAGCAAGTTTCTCATTCCATGTTGCATCAGGCAAAGCATTGTATTCCGGATTTTTTACTGGTCCCATCATGGCAAAACCGGAAGCACGGAGAATGTAAACAGCTGTTACTACTATCGACATGCAAGCCATTACTGTTGCTGCTCTGTAAAAAAATTCATTCACCTGCCAGGCGCCAACAAATACGGTCATCTCAGCAACAAAACCGCTCAACCCCGGCAGACCGAGGGAAGTGAGACCGGCAAGGATAAAGCATGTGCCGATGAATGGCATCACTTTAAGAAGCCCCCCGAGTTCATTGCTCATACGTGTATGTGTTCGCTCGTATATCATGCCGATCACACCGAAGAAAAGTGCAGTCATCACACCATGAGAAACCATTTGCATCACCGCACCTGTCATTGCTGTTTGGGTAAGCATGCCTATTCCAAGCAATACGAATCCACAATGGCTTACGGATGAATAAGCATTCATCATCTTGATGTCTTTTTGACGCAGCGTTACAAATGCACCATAAAATATTCCAATGGTTGCGAGCAGAACGATATAAGGAGAATAAAACCGAGCAGCTTCAGGAAACATGTACGTAACAACACGCAGGCATCCATATCCGCCGAGCTTCATTGATATGCCTGCAAGGAACATGGATCCGGCTGTGGGTGCAGAACTGTGACCATCAGGTGCCCATGTATGAAACGGGAACATGGCGCTCAGTACGGCAAATCCCATAAATAGTAATGGAAATAAAATCTGCTGTGCATGCAATGGAATATTCAACGAACCAATGGTCATTAAATCCCACGTAGCATTTCCCGCAAGCCCTGCCTGGTAATAAGTGCCGATTATTCCGGCAAGCACAAGAGAAGAACCGAACATCAGGATAAGCACAAGCTTCATTGCATTGAATTCCTTCTTGCCGCTGCCCCATATCGCAATGAGCAGGTATTTGGGAATGACGGCCAATTCAAAAAACAAGAACATTGTGAAAAGGTCGTTAGCAATAAAAAATCCGTATGCACCAAGTCCAAGGAGAATAAGCAAAATATAAAATTCCTTCACCTGACTTTGAATATTCCACGAGATCAATATCCCGGAAACCATTACTACTGAAGTAAGAAGGATCATTGCCACAGCTATTCCGTCAACACCAATATGGTACTGGATATTCCATGAAGCATACCACATCATTGACGATTCAAACAGCAATGGCGTTGTTACTCCTGCATTGCGGCCGGCAAGGTAAGCGAATAGTAAAACAACAGAGGCAACAAGCTGAACGCTCATTCCGGCAAAAGAGATCCAGCGCACTTTACCTGCATCACTGACGGCAAAAAGGGCAGCCAGTGTGATCAAAGGAATTGCCAGGAGTATATTTAAGTTCATTAGTTCAGTTTAGTAGAATACTGCTAGTACAGAAATTGCCAGGACACCTATGAAAAAGTAAATAACGTAATCATAAACTTTTCCTGATTGCATTGTTTTTACTTCATCAGATACCAATGCAGTAATTTCTCCAGCAAGGATCATGGTACGGTCAACAATATTTTTATCGATCCATGCAGCAGGAGCCGAAATGAGATTGAAAATAATTTTTTTTGTCACGAAGGTATAAACCTCGTCGATGTAGAATTTGTTTCTGGCTGCCGCAAGCAAGCCTCCCAAAGAAGCCGCCAGTTTATCTGAACGATCATTCGGCTTTAGGTAGAACATTGTGGCAAGTAAAATTCCCGAAACTCCCGCCCCGATCGCGATGAGTGCAAGATCCAGATGAAATTCACTTTCGAATAATTTTCCGTCTGAACTGATATAGTGTGAGAAGGGAATGAAACCGGCAGCTACTGTTCCGACGCCAAGAATACATAAGGCGATCAACATACTGGCAGAGGCCTCACCCCTGCCCCTCTCCCCGTCCGAATGGATATTCATCCGGGCGGGCAAAGGAGAGGGGTGAACGGCCCCCTCAGATTGATGTGATTTGTTCCAGAAGATCAGGAAATACAACCGGAACATATAAAATGCCGTAAGTGCAGCGGCGAGAATGCCAACACCATAAATTAATTTATTGCTGTTAAAAGCAGCGGTGAGAATTTCTTCTTTGCTGAAAAAACCGGATAGCGGTGGCACCCCGGAAATGGCAAGACAAGCAAGCAGGAATAAAATATTCGTCACCGGCATTTGTTTTCTCATTCCTCCCATTGCAGAAAGATCGTTGCTGTGAACGTGGTGAATAACGGCGCCTGCACCAAGGAATAGCAATGCTTTGAACATGGCATGTGTAAAGAGGTGGAACATTGAAGCAGTATACCCCAATCCTTCTTCTCCTCCATATCCGGAAACGCCCAGCGCAAACATCATGTAACCGATTTGCGACATGGTGGAGTATGCCAGGATCCGTTTAATGTCCGTTTGCGTACATGCAATAACAGCAGCGAACAAAGCAGAAAATGCGCCGACATACATAACCATGTGATGAGCAGTGGGAATTAAATTGTATAATGGAAATAATCTTGCAACCAGAAACACGCCTGCAACAACCATCGTAGCGGCATGAATCAACGCAGAAACAGGTGTTGGACCTTCCATGGCATCAGGAAGCCAGATATGCAAAGGGAACATCGCCGATTTACCTGCACCGCCGATGAAAATTAAACACAAGGCCCAGGTCATCGCACTTGCACCGAGAAATCCGGCTGCCGTGGCAGTATGCAGGAACGCAGAATCCGGGCTTGATAGTCGTTCAATGATAGTCGCAAAATCCAATGACTCACTGTAAAAAGAAAGCAATAGGATTCCAATCAGAAAACCGAGGTCAGCGAAGCGCGTAACGATGAATGCTTTTTTTGATGCTGCCACTGCTGAAGGTTTGTCGTAATAAAAACCAATGAGCAAAAAAGATGAAACACCTACCAATTCCCAGAAAATGTACATCTGGAAAATGTTGCTTGCAACAACAAGTCCGAGCATGGAGAAACTAAACAAGGAAAGAAAAGAGAAGAAGATATGAAAGCGTGGCTCATCCTTCATATAACTGTAACTGTACAAATGAACCATGAATGAAACCAAGGTGACGACAACGAGCATCATGACTGATATCGGGTCAAGAATAATTCCCATGTCAATGCTAAGCCCATCCCCGACCCTTGCCGAAGGGAAGGGAGCAAAAGAAAGCCATGATTGTTTAAATACGGTTATGGTTTGAAAGGTATCTCCAACTTTCCCGAACAAGAAAAAATAATTGTAAGCAATATTGAATGCAAGTGCGGCACAAATTCCCATGGAAAGCGTTCCGAGAATGCCTGAGAGTTGCTTAGGCATGCTTTTACCCAGCAATCCTGTAATGAGGAATGTTGCCAGTGGCAAAATCAAAATCCATATTGTCATCGAAAAATTCATAGGTCTGCTTTCAGAATTTCATTGAATCAACGCTGTCTGCATTAATGGAATTAAATCTCCGGTAAACACTGATAATGATGGCAATCGCAACAGCAGCCTCGGCCGCAGCGATCGTAATAATGAACAGTGTAAAGAACAATCCCTCTATTTGTTGTGGAAAGAGAAATTTATTGAATGCAATGAAGTTGATATTAACGGCATTTAAAATGAGTTCAACAGCAATCAACATAGAAATCATGTTCCTGCGGGTGAAGAAACCGTAGACCCCAATGAAGAAAAGGGCGGTGGAGATGAATAAATAATGTAATAGGGTTACTTCCATTAAAATGAATATCGAATATCGAACAAGGAATGATGAATAATGAAGTAAAAATCGAAAACCCAACTATTTCCCTTTATCATTGTTATTATTTCTTTGAGCGGTTTCAATACTTTTTACAAATATTGAGATTAATTCATTGCATTCCTTTATACAACTTTCCACCAAGTCCGTCATTCCGGTTAAAGGTTTTCTTTTAATAATTCGTAAGGCGTTCATCGTTTCTCTAAGTTCCTTTAGTACAAGTTTCATTTTATGGATAAAATCCTTTCCTGATTCAGCACTCTGAGCTTCCCCATAATGAAGGGCCGGCGAAGTTCCGGATCTCATTACCTGCATTCCAATATAATTACCTGCTTTTGTGTCATCTAGATTTTCTGAAATGTGAATTACAAGTATAGCAAAACCAATTAATCGTTCTTCCAAATCAAATTTACGTACAGACTGATCCAACTTCATCATTCGATGTTCCTTGTTCCCTGCCCGTCCGGCAGGCGGGGACATTCATTATTTGAAGGACAAAAATCACAATTTGATAGTTAAAATTCATTATTCAATATTCAGTATTATTTATTCATCTTATTCTGATTTGGGCTGCTTATAAGCTATTGCAACACACCCTATCAACGCCGCAAGCAACAATATACTCACCGCTTCAAATGGAAGCACATATCCGTTTCTTCCAAAACTCAACATCTGTTTTCCAACTTGTGTAACCTGGTATTCATTTGATGCTACACCGGCAGCAGAAAATTCAGCGCCGGAAAGCAACCACCATACAAAACCAAATCCCGCAATGGAAATAATGGCGGCCGGAATAACAGACTGTAAAGAAGGTCGTACCAAAAAAGTTCCCGACTGATGTGTGAGAAAGAGCGAGAACAAGATCAATACGACAATACCTCCGACATACACCACCACCTGAACAGCTGCAATGAATTCATAGTTCAGCATGAAATACAATGCAGCAATTGATATCAGCGTGAAGAGCAAATAAATGGCGGAACGGAATAATTGTTTTGTTGTAACAGTCAGCATTCCGAATGTCAGCATCAATGCCGAGAAAAAGTAAAAGAAAAATGTGTGCATGTCCATCATTCGACTCCCTTTACAATTTTAGATCCCGGTTTGTTCAATACTTTGGTGAGTTGTTTGCGGTCAAATACACTGTGTTCAAAGTCATGACTCATTTTTATGGCGTCTGTCGGACAAGCAATGATACACAAATTACAAAACGTGCACATGCCGAGGTGGTAAACAAACTTTTCGATCGCTTTTTTCTTTTTGCCGTCCTCCCCTACTTCCATCTTTGTAAGGATTTTTATGGTGCCGTTCGGACAGGCGATTTCACAGGCCGTGCAGCCTGTGCAGCGGTGCTCATTGTTTTCATCATGCGGCATTACAACTTCTCCGCGGAAGCGCTCCCCGAAAGTAAGCGTGGCCCTGTTATCAGGATATTCCTGCGTGAGAATTTCCTTGTGGTGCGTGAAATAATAACCTGTGAGCCGCATCCCGCTGACAAGGGACTTAATCGCACGGTAAATATTACTGAAGTATGCTGAAAGAAAACTTGCCATGTACTTAAGAAGAACTAAATAACCGCTTTTTTATCGGACTACCGAAATTTTACCTGAATTGATTTGATGGGTGTTCTCAAAAATTTCATAGTGATATAAGCCGGGTGTAAATGGACTCATATCAATAGAAGTAGTGAACGCCTTTGAATTTAATTTTTGTTCGGATAAAATTTTCCCGATGTTATCATAAAGCCGTACATAGTAATTTGCCCGATCATCTTTTACGATATAAGATAAGGTAACTTTAGAATCGGTTGGATTCGGATAAATCATGAAGCTACTTGAAATTTTATTTGCCGCATGACTAAATCGCATTGGTGAATCGTCATTGCAATTATTTGAAGTGTAAAATATTCCTTCTTTGTAGAATAATATCCATTGCGCAGTGTAAACGGCTGAACCTGCTTCATAAGGACACAAACTTGCAATGAGTTGTAGTGATTCTGTTTGTTGCAGATTGAAATCTTTTTTGTTTACGGCTGCTGTTTTTAAATAAATGTCGTTAACAATTTTGTGATACGTTTCAATCATGTTTTGGTCAGATACCTGTTGGTTTGCCGCCTTAACTTGTTCAATAATTGTGGAATCGCCACCCGCTATTGTTGTGTCAGTAAATGCACTGGCGTATTCTTCTTTCAAACTTCTTAGTTCTCCCATAGCTTCATTATCTGCTAACGCTTCAAATGATTGAATTTCCAAATCAGTAGCGTCTATATCGTTCTTGTATTTCAACGCATCAAGAACGGAACTCTTACTTAACCATTTTGTTTCCTCAGGGTCAACCGAATATGTGAGCATATCGTCAACAACCATTCTTGCATCCTCTGTTGGGTCTTTAATATCGCCCTCGCAGTTTACAGTATATTGATTGATGGCGTTTGATGACATAGTTAAAACATCATAGGCTCCGTTTTGTCCATCATTTCCATGAGTGGAAATAATATATGGAGTATTATAATTCGCTGTGCTTACTGGAAAGTGAGAAGTATTACTAATATTAGAACCATAGGAATAAGAATCGTATCCGTTATTTATCCACTGGTTGTTATAATAAATTCCGTTCATATCACCTTGCAATCCAATGTCGCCACCGTTTCGTAAGACAAAACCAATATCAGAATTTTCCATAATATTTAATTTCACCTGTACGTTTGTTCCAAGCATATTTCCGGCAAAGATGATTCCCTGAAACATTCCGTCAACTGTGTTGCTACAAAGTATCGCGCCTCCTCCTTGTTCAACTGTAATACCGAATTGCGCTTCATTGAGTTGTGATTCATCCTTAACGGTGTTACCTACTATGATAGGGTAGTGGCTGTTCTGAGCCATTATTCCATAGGTTTTATGCGTGTTCGGGTTAATGAAATGAATATCGTTTTCGGTAATGAGCGTATTGTAGTCATTCGATACACTGATTCCATAAGCAGCATCAAAAATATGGTTACCGTTTATATCAATTAAGTTCTTAAGCCCGGGTTGAACTAAGTTACTTTCGCCGATTGCAATACCGTAAACAAGTTGATCAGGGCTGAAAGAAATTGTATTGTTGTAGTAGCTTTGATTGCAAGGATAATTGAATAAGCCAGCGATTCCAATCCAAGTTGGGTTAACAATTTCATTGTTATTGACATTGATTTTTCGGTTCGCACAGAGTTGGGTTATTACCGCAACTTTTCCCTGTGAAAAACTATTTCCGTCAACGTAAGCATCAACTGAATTGGATGCAACTACTCCGCCTTCACAGTTGTCGAAAATGTTTAATGAACTAACATCAATCGAGCCATCATTCTCGGCAAAAATGCCTGCATTACTTATGTCTCGGAATGTATTGCCTAAAGCATGTGTAGTGGATTTGTGGTTACTGTGAATACCAATCTCGCAGTTCTTAATAAGGTTTCCGTTTATAGTCAAACCTTCAGCATGATTAGCAGAGATATGTTCTATGCCTGAAGTGTTGCCACCGCATGAAGGGCAATCGAAATTATTTCTTGTAACTGTGCAGGAACTATAATTTCCGTCTGTAGCCCAAACGGAAGTGGTGTTATTAAAGAAATCGGAATTGGTGATGTGAAACTCGCCACTATTGTGGGAGCTAACGGCACTCTGAGCATTTTCAATAAGAGCATCGTCAATGCTTAGAAGTGAATAGTTGTCGTCAAGATGAATGCCTGTCCAACCTGTGCCGCAAGCATACAAATGAGAGCGGGTAATGCCATTGGCATTACTGCAAGTGCTTTTTATGGTTAGTGTTGCACCGTGATCAACTTCAATTCTTGCATCATTACTGAATTGAATGAGGCAGTTGTCGAAAGTTACTGAATGTCCGTTGAGAATGCGATAGACACCATTGATATTAAATTTTTGTCCGCAGTATGTTACGTTACCAGTGGTTGTTTCATTATTTTTTTGAGTATAACCCGCAGAGTTGCAGCAGCCGAGAACATCTATTGATCCTGTAGCGCTGTTGCCGCAGGCGTTTGTTACGGTACAAGAGATTGTGCCGCCTGCGTATTGGGCGTTGCCCCATGTTATTGTAATCGAGTATTTATTTAGATACGAATAAGAAGCCCCACTTGGGATTTGCCATTCGTATGTTGCGCCTTCACCTGCATTAGGAACAGCAAATATGTTATTGCCACAGGTTGAAGTTGCACCAGTTACCGTGGCGCTAACGGACACGTTAAGATTATGCGGAGATGAAGTACCCGAACAGCCATTAGAATTAGTAACTGTAACAGTATAAGTTCCATTTTGAGTTGCAGTATAGTTGTGAGATGAAGCACCAGAGATTAAATTACCATTTAAATACCACTGAAAACTTGAATAAGCAGATGAAACGGAAAGATGATTATCGCAAGGAAAAGGAATAGAAGAATAAATTACTGGTTGTGGAGTATTGTCAAAGTGTGGTATATAAATATATTTAGGTTGATTATTTACATTTACAGTATGAGTTCCTTCGGACAAACCAGTTGCTGTTGCTGACATAGACCCATTTCCTAACCAATAATATGTAGGTGTGCTACCATAATTATGCGGCAAAACAGTTGCAGTCCCATCGTTTCCTGCACATGTCTCAGGTGTATATTGAAAGCTAACCTCTGGTGGACCTACCCACGGATTTGGATCGCTTGTAATTTTTACATCATCTCTGATCCGATAACTAAAAGCATACGGACTACAATCGTTGGTTACTATTTCGCAAGAATAAATATCAGTAGTAAATGAAATGGTGGACGCTGTCGCAAGATAAGTTGGCGTAGTTGCAGGAGTTGTTAAAACCAGTTCACCATTCTTGTACCAATTATAATGATCAACATAAATTGAAGTACAAGCCCCTGAAAACTGAACATGAGAAGATATGTCTGTCAAATATTCGGTAGCAGTAATATATGTATTCGCCCCATTAGCAATAATTTGATCTTGACCTAAATCCAAATATATGGATTTATAGTTATCCTTTAGAGGCATAAGCCCGTACTTAAACCACATTTCACCACCTATAATATTTCCGTTAGCTACATTTGCATTGTCTGTACACAACTCTATTTCATTTGGTACGCCACCACAGGGATACGGGCGGGGCGGGTAAGTAGCATGATTATATGGATCGAGATTAGTTGTATATGATCTGATAAAATCAATTTTTGGCTGCGCTATTGTATTGTAGTATGTAAGTGGTAGAAAAGGGTAGTTTAATTCTGTTTGAGTAGCGGATGGACAGGCAACGCCATTAGGGAGAATATCCTCAAACCATAAGTAATCACCATAGTAGTTTTGAGAATTTGAGGTGTGGAGCAAGTCCACAGATTCCGCTGAGAATATAGGAATTATTGTCGTTGTTTTACTATTTTGCGCAAAGTACCAATACCTTTCTCCTGCACCATAATCAAACTCAAATTGTAAATTAACATAGTCATTAGGCGGCAACTGGTCTATTCTGTTTTGCATGAACTGATTGGGCATATAACATTCGAGGAGAACGCGATCTGTCACTGGATCAATGTCAGAAACTTCCTGCGAAGCAGTAACAACGGTACCAAATGTATTTATTTTTCCCAAATATGTTTCAACTTTTATAGTTGCAGAGCCGTTTTTTAAATCATTCCACATATGGATTAATTGCGACACGTAAGCAGCATAAACAGTAGTTGTCGCAGACCAATATTCATCTTCCAAATGTAAAACATCAATCTTCTGATTAGCTGTCACATTCGTATTATTATTTAGCCATATTACATTGTCAAAAAATTGGTTTAGGTTCGTACTTCCAGCTTTATAAATGCCACCTGTTACACCAATCTGTAACCCTGCATTGTGTGCGCTCCCAACAAAGTTGACTAAAAGTTGTTGATCGGCTGTAAGTGGAGTTGTGTTACCTCCAGTATATAAGGTGTAATCAAGAATATAGCTCTGTACATCATATAACAACAAATAATTAAAATTGTGATCCTGGGCATAAGTGATCAAATTATTTTTCAATGTTGCGTCATGAATGATGTGGCTGCCAAAGAAATCAACATACAGACCCTTTAGTTGAGCATTCGAAAGTTGGGAATTTAGTAATAAAAAAGGAAATAAAATAATTGACTTAATGACAGCGAGTCGTGTTTTCATTAAAGTTGGGTTTTAAATTTAGGTATTATTTAAGAATTATTATATTTTTATTAATTATTGTTTCACGATCAATGTGGAATTTAAGAAAATATATTCCGTTATTTAAATCGCTTAAATCTAATTCAGAGTTTGTAGCATAGTAGATGTTGCTTTTGGAAATAATGCGACCTGTAATATCAGATATCTCGACAGAGACATCTTGAAAAATATTATTTAGACCGTGAAATAAAATATGACCTTGAGATGGATTAGGATAAACCATCAAATTATTTTTTAAATTAATTTCGCTGAGATTTGTTGTAGATGTATCTGAAATTCTTAGTATATAACTGACGAAGGGTTGACCTATTTGTGTTTGGTAATTACCTACAATCACGCCTTTATTGTTAGAGTCAAGAATGAGATTCTTGAAAGGGTAACCGTCGTTCAGGTGCAAAGAACTAACACTATCACCTTCATTATCTAAAAACAGCATGTCAGAAAAATCATAAGCCGCAATAAATCCTCCATTTAATTTTTCGACAATTCCTGAAAAAAAAGCATCCCCATTTAAAAATTCCTTGCGATAAATAAGATTTCCTACGGAGTCAATCTTTATTATTGAAGAATTAGGGTTGTTTGGATTTGAATATTTTGGTGCATAAAATTGACCACAATAAATATTGTTGTCTCGACCGCGAATTACTGAGGAAATTCCATTTGAAATTGTGTCAGGATATTCTTGATGCCAATTTATCGAACCTAAGCTATCGAAGCTGATAATTACAGAAGCACTTGTATCAATATGCGTAACTGGAATGTATGATATCTTTGAGTAGTATCCAGAAACAATATAATTATTTTCTGTACTATCACCAATGATGTCTAATCCAGTAGATTCGTTATAATAATAAAAAGTTCTTCGCCAAAGCACTTGACTATTGGTATCCAATTTTGCACAATAAATTCTCGCTGAATCATTAAGCTGAATTTCTCCTGATAGGAGTAACTTGTGATCTTTTGAAGATTTTATTTTATATACTTTTCCCTTGCCCCCCCAAATGGTGTCTTGACGTTCCCATATTTTGTTTCTCAAGGAATCCATTTTTACAACATAAATTCTTAGTGGGAAAGAACTTGTTCCACTCAAGTCATAGATTTGCCCGGCTAAATAGTAGCAGCCATCTATAATTTCAATTGAAAAAATAGTATTTGAACCATCAAAGCCATCGAAGCGATTATTAGTATATGACCATTGCTCATTGCCAGACGAATCTGTTTTTACTAAAATAAAATCTCCTCCATTTGCTCCATGGTAACCACCAACTACCAAGTAGCCTCCATCGGATGTTTGCTTGACATCATTGGCTTGAAATTCGGGAATAGAAAAAAAATGAAAAAAATCTAAATGCTGTGCTGTTCCTTCGTATTCGAAAGAAAGAATAAATGAACTTAGAAAAATCAAAAATAGTTTTTTCATTACTCCATTATTTCATAGTGCAAACTGCACAATCATTCTCTATTTATTCAAATAATTTATCAACAACCTGGTGAAAGCAGTTCATTATTCATCCCAGTTTTCTGAATCTGTGTGGAGAAACTCTTTCCTCGACATATTATTTTCTTTCGCAGCATAAGTATAACCCGCAATCACTTCCTTCTCTTCATTCTTCTTTGATAATTTACCCAACTCCCTTTTTATCAACTGAACAATAAATGCTTCTTCATTGGGAGTTATTACCTACAGCATTTTGTCTATTTGAGTCGGAATATATAACCGGACAGTTCGCATCTCCTTTAGCTAATGCAAATAGATTTTATGATTGCTAATTAGAGATGAGATGTAAGGCATGAGAAACAGCCGACAGCCGGCTCCGGCCCCCTTACCCCCAAAGGGGGGGGATAAAACCCAGGGGGGATAAAACCACTTTCCTAATATGATTCATTCCAAATCTTATTTCAATTACTCTATTTCCTGTCTCATCCCGATTGCTATCGGGACTCATATCTAATATCTCTTTGTCTTTCATTCAGAAATGCCATCCATTAATTACAATTAACGCCACCAATAACAGGTTGAGCAGACTAATCGGCATCAGGTATTTCCACTCAAGCGTAAGCAACTGGTCTATGCGCAAACGCGGAAACGTCCAGCGAAACCACATCAGCAAGAAGATGAGGAAAAATGTTTTACCGGCGAACCAGATAATATGCGGAATAAAGTCCATTACATGATTAAAGCCGGAAAGATTTCCAAAATGCAACGGCATCCATCCGCCCAAAAATAATGTTGCTCCAACAGCTGCCAAAATGAACATATTGATATACTCTGCAAGAAAGAACATGGCAAAGCGCATGCCTGTATACTCCGTATGAAAACCGGCAGTGAGTTCTGATTCCGCTTCCGCAAAATCAAACGGTGCGCGGTTTAATTCTGCAGTTCCTGCAATGATGAAAATAACAAATGCAATCATAGCAGGGATGTGTCCTTTGAAAATCCACCAGCCGTCTGCCTGGCTTTGCACAATCTGCGAAAAACTCATGCTACCTGAAAGAGCAACTATGGCAACAAGGGAAAGTCCGGCACTCAATTCATAGCTTACAATCTGCGCCCCGCTTCTCATGGCACCAAGCAAAGAATATTTGTTGTTGCTGCTCCATCCCGCCATTAATATTCCGATCACTCCAATAGAAGAAACCGCAGAAACATAAAATACGCCGATGTTGATGTCAAAAATCTGAAACCCTTTTGCAAAAGGAATCGGAGCGAGCAATAGCATTGCAACCACGATCACAAGAATAGGCGCGAAGTTGAACAGGAATTTATCAGATGCATCAGGTGAGAATCCCTCTTTGAAGAGGAGTTTGATGGTGTCTGCAAGTGTCTGCAATGTTCCTTTCCATCCAACACGATTGGGTCCAAGACGCAACTGCATGAATGCAGCCACTTTTCGTTCCATGTAAACAAGGAACAAACCAAGAAAAGCGAATAAGCTGATTGCAAGAATTCCAACGATGGTCATCTCGATAAGCATCACAGCCGTACCTCCCATGTGTGATGAGAGCCAGAGGTGGAGTGATTTTGTTATATCCGAAAGACTAATCATTACTTGATTTAGATTCTTATTTTAACGCAGAGATCGCAAAGAAGGCGCAGAGAACCGCAGAGGTCAAAATTTATTAACCACTCTTCTTATTCCATTAGTCAATTTTACAACATTGAAATTTATTAATAAGCCGACTTTACAATTTGACAATCTTAAATAAGTCAGGATCTGGGCGAGATGAATATCGTTTAATGATTCGACTGATTTGACTTCTGTGATTACTTTTTTCTCAACAATTAAATCTGATCTATATCCACATTCTAATTTAACTGTTTCATAAATTAATGGCAGAGGTTTTTGCCTCTCTATTTCCAACCCTGATTTCAAAACTTCATATGCTAAACATGCTTCGTAAGCGGACTCTAACAAACCCGGTCCAATTGCTTTATGAACTTTTATTGCGCACCCGATTATTATCTCCGTAATTTTATTCTCTTCCATTTCTCTGCGCACCTCTGCGGGCATTCCTCAGCGTCCTCTGCGTTTAGGGTTTCATCTATCAATATCAGGAATTACCAAATCCAAGGTAGCCATAATCGCCACAAGGTCACCAATCTTATTTCCTTTTGCCATTGTATTCAATGCTGCGAGATTTGAGAACCCGGGTGAGCGGTACTTGATGCGGTAGGGACTTGAACTTCCATCGCTTACCAGGTAAACTCCAAGTTCTCCCCTTGCTGTTTCAACTCTTGTATAATATTCTCCTTTCGGAACTTTCAATACCACTTTTGTTTTTGCCTGGAACTCTCCTTCCGGTATATTATCTATCAATTGTTCAATGATCTTAACACTTTCTTCCATCTCCCTGATGCGGACGACATAACGCGAATAACAATCGCAACCCGTTTCCATGGGCTCTACAAACTGAACCGTTTCATAACCATCATACGGATTCCACTTGCGCACATCACAACTAACGCCTGATCCGCGGGCAACAGCTCCTGTACAACCGAATGATAATGCATCTTCAGGAGTAAGAATGCCAACTCCCTTGGTTCGCTCTTCAAAAATAATATTCCCGGTAAGCAACTGCTTATATTCAGGAAGATGGTCTTCGAAATTCTTCAAAAATGTTTTCACTTTTCCAACGAAGTTCGGGTGGATGTCATACATCAGTCCGCCGGGAACATTGTAGTTCATGGTCAACCGTGCGCCACAGGTCTCTTCAAAGATGTCGAGGATCTCTTCCCGGTCGCGGAAACCAAGAAAGTAAGGTGTGATCGCTCCAAGATCCAGACCCAACGCTCCCCACCACAACTGGTGCGAAGCAAGACGTGTCAATTCGGACATTAGCATACGAATCACTTTGGCGCGCGGCGGAATTTCAAGTTGCAATCCTTTCTCCACAACCATTGCACATGCCTGGTTATTCATGTGTGCACTAAGGTAATCCATGCGGCTGGTGAGGTAAATGAAATTTCTATACGTAGATGCCTCACTCATCTTTTCAATGGAACGATGGATATATCCAAGGTGCGGTTCAATGTTTTTTATTGTCTCACCATTGAGTGTCACTTTTAAATGAAGCACACCATGGGTACTCGGATGCTGAGGACCCATGTTGATGGTGAAATCACCGGTATCAGATATAGCAGGTTGTTCGATTTCCATTTACAATGCGACTATATTCACATCATCCGTATAATCTTTCCTAAGAGGAAACCCCCATGTATCATCGAGGAATAACCTTCTGAGGTTTGGATGGTTGTTAAATTTTATTCCGAACAAGTCGAAAATTTCCAGTTCGTTCATCTCTGCCGTTTTCCATATTCCCGCCACTGATTCAATGCGGGGATTAACCCTGTCAGTAATTTTCGCTTTGATCACCACCGTATGTTTGTGTTTTTTGGAAGAGAGGTGATAAACCACGTAAAAGAACTCTTTCCAGTCCACGCCGCTCTGACAAAAGAGGTAATCAAATTCGGTTTCAGGATTATCACGAATAGATTTCAAAAGAGAAAATGCTTTAGATCCATCCACAATGGCATTAAGGAACTGTCCCTCCTCGAAAACGGCCTCAGATACATGTTGTGTAATAAGTGACTTAAGATCTTCGTTGGTCATGTCGTGAGTTAATTGAAACTAAAATTACCCCTTCGAACAACGGGATTACCCCTTCGATCCCGATAGCTATCGGGAACGAATGAAGACAAACGAAAATACGAATTGCGAATATGGGATTCGTAATCATTCGTAATTGTAGATTAGTAGTCATTCGTATTTAGTACCTATTTGTTTCGACCCGACATCGGTGTCTCCGTTCTGATTTTATTTTGAAGTTCAAGCAATGCATGGATCAACGCTTCCGGCCGCGGTGGACAACCGGGAACATACACATCCACAGGAACTATGTGGTCAATTCCCTTCACCACAGAATATGAATTGTAGAAGAACGGGCCACCGGATATCGTACAAGCTCCCATGGCAATCACATATTTCGGGTCGGCCATCTGGTCATACAATCGCTTTAACACCGGCGCCATTTTATGTACGATGGTTCCGGCACACACAATTACATCTGCCTGCCTTGGCGTAGCCCGCGCCACTTCAAAACCAAACCTGCTCCAGTCATATTTTGCTGATGCCGTTGACATCATTTCAATGGCACAACAACTGGTTCCGAAAACAAGTGGCCATAGTGAATTGCTTCGCGCCCAGTCAATGAGGTCATCAAGCTTGCTGGTAATAATTCCTCCACCGGGGGTTTCGTGAATTTCTCCGGGAAAGGAAGATGCAGTCCCTCCTTCCCGATGTTTGTCGCGACTCCCCGAAGGGGAGGGATTAAATTCAACACTATTTTTTATTTCCTCACTCATTTGGATTTGGTTTTGTTCCCCCTTTGGGGGTTAGGGGGCTACCTACTGCCATTTCAACGCCCCCTTCTTCC
Source organism: uncultured Flavobacteriales bacterium (assembly GCA_964356415.1). Lineage (GTDB taxonomy): Bacteria > Bacteroidota > Bacteroidia > AKYH767-A > 2013-40CM-41-45 > JAPLDB01. The sequence goes on along the minus strand of CAYHHK010000029.1, from coordinate 595 downwards.
ATGCATACAGTAATCCCAAAAACAATATGGCAATAAAGAACAGTATCTCTACAAAGGCAATCATTCCAACTTCTCTCAATACGGTAGCCCAGGGATAAAGAAATACGATTTCTACATCAAAGACTAAAAAGATCAGTGCAAATAAATAGTATCCAACATTATACTGAACCCTTGAATCGCCCCTGGTAGGTACGCCGCACTCATAGGCCTCGTGCTTTTGACTGTTAAATGTCCTGGGAACAAAAAATTTAGAGACCAAAATCGTCCCCCCGGAGAAAATAACTCCGCAAATGATCAGCATTATCAGCGAACCTGCACCCATTCTGTTTATCTGGCGGCTAAAGTATGTAATCCAAATCAATAGAAAGGAGGGGAAACCAGAAATTTTTCTCATTACACGAATCATAACGGCGGGTCCCCGAACGGAAATGCCAATGCATCTACTGCAACTGAACGGGGGCAAAACAAAACAACAGAATATTATAAGCGTATTGTATTTTAAATTTTCTTTGCATTCAATTAAAAAATCATGTTGCAAAACAGTGCACTCATTATAACTTCTATTTCTGCCCCAAACGAAGCCATGAAAGCTTTT